>JAOZOG010000481.1 GCA_029933395.1 Sulfurovaceae bacterium
TGTCGTTGACTTTCCAGTGTGAGACAACATAATCTTTCGCATCGATCAGATCGAGGCGAAAACGGTCGGGTTCTGGCCTATTCAAGAGATCATCTGCAGATCAAATATATCATCGACGATCTCCATCCGATCGATATCGATCTGGATGGGAAGGGCAATCTCTATATCCTCGACGGCGTGACGAAACAGATCTTGATATACGACACCAGGGGCGAGAGGAGCGGTGCAGCTTTCAGAAGCGGACATCTAAAAGACCCCGTAGCTCTCGGCGTATGTGAAGAGAATATCGTCTATGTTCTCGACAGAGAGTACGGAGGATTCGTACTGTTTGAATCGGACGGTACGTTCAAGGGCGCCGTCGGCGAGAGTGATGCAATGGCGAACGATCTTTCACATCTTGCCATTGACGCTTCAGGAGACCTCTTCGTGGCATCGGAACGTTCCGGCAGTCTATATCAGTTCGATCGGGACGGAAGCTATGTGGGAGCGATTCAAATTCCAGGTGCCGAATCAGTGTTCGGTATCGCCGCAGGCGGCAGCGGGACGCTCTATGTGGGAACCGATCGGGGTGTCGCACTTTTGCAGACGCGAAACAGATACACATCGAAAGAGGGTTTCTACTATACGAAAACTCTCGACAGCGGTATCGACGCGTGCCTATGGCACCGGCTGGCCATGCAGGCTGCCATCCCATCCGGAACGGTTCTTGACGTCTATTATCATCTCTCAGACGATCCGAAATTGAAAGAGCGTATCGACAGCATCATCCTCGACCCGAAGCTTTCGGTTCAAAAGAAGACCGAGTTGATCGAAAGCGAAATTCCATCATGGAACGGTCCGGAAAGAAACCCCGAGGATATGCTCTTTCAAGAAGGGAAAGGAAGATATCTGTGGCTCAAGATGGCTCTTTCGACTTTTGAAGAGGGAGCCTCTCCCCTCATAACGGAAATGAAAGTGTTCTATCCCAGAATCTCTTACCTGCGCTACCTGCCTGCTATCTATCAGGAATACCCCGAGAGCAAAGAGTTCCTGGAACGGTTTCTATCGCTTTTCGAGTCAGTTTTTTATGATCTCGAGATGAGCATCGAACAGGTTTTCAAATATCTCGATCCCGAGAGCACACCAGGGGAATTTCTCGCGTGGCTCTCCTCGTGGGTCGGCATGGCACTCGAAGAAGAGTGGTCCGAAGAGATAAAACGGCGTTTCATTCAGGATGCCTCTTTGCTCTACAGGCTTAAAGGTACGCCGGAGGGAATCAAGAGGCTGATAGAAATCTACACCGGGAAGCGGCCGGCCATTTTGGAGTATTCACACATGGCCAAACCGATGGTCCTGAGTGAAACGGGGACATTCCGGCTCGGCATCGACGCTTTTTTACTTCAGACACCGGTACGTGGATTCCGCCTCGGAGATGATGCCGTTTTGGGCAGAACCGCGCTGCTGGAGGGGGCAGAGTCGCCGAAAGATCCATTTTTGCCTCTGATGCACCGCTTCATGGTACTTCTGGACCTGCCGGAAGCGCAGTTTGAAAAGCATGAAAAAATAATCAGGCGGATTCTAAACGATGCAAAGCCGG
>JAOZOG010000124.1 GCA_029933395.1 Sulfurovaceae bacterium
TATCCAATAAACTTCCCACTACTACTGCGCTGTGCATCCATGATCTCGATCTCTCTGGCACCCGAGATGACGATATTGGAATCGAGGGTGTAGTCGAGTTCAGGGTTTCTGTCTTCGTAGTTGACTGCATTGAGTATGACTTTCATTGCGCCGAGTCGCGCCAGGTATTTGTCATTGGAGCGGATGACGGTCCAGGGGGCATTATGTGAATGGGTGCGCTTGATCATTTCATATTTGGTATTGGTGAAGTCATCCCAGCGGTCCTGTGCCTGTACGTCTATCTCGCTGAGTTTCCACTGTCTGAGCGGATCGGTTTTTCGCCGCTCGAAACGTCTGGCCTGCTCATCTTTTGTGACGGAGAAGTAGAGCTTGATCAGAATGGTCCCCTGACGTGTCAAATCCTTCTCGAAACCTTTGACACCCTTCATAAAGTCGTCATACTCTTTCTGTGTACAGAAACCGAAGACATGCTCCACCATCGCTCTGTTGTACCAGCTGCGGTCGAAGAGGACGATTTCGCCTCCTCTGGGAAAATGGGAAATATACTTTTGGTAAAACCATTGTGTTTTCTGCTCTTCGGTAGGTTTGCCCAATGCGACGATACGATAATGCTTTTCGTTCATGTAGCGTGTCACCCTGCGTATCGTACCGCCTTTGCCGGCTGCATCACGCCCCTCGAAAAGGATGATCATTTTTTTGTTTGTTTCCTCAAGGTGCTTCTGCAACTTAATCAGTTCTGCCTGGTAGGGTTTGAGGGACTTTTCCTCTCTGCGTTTTTTGACCGCTTTGACGATCTCTTCATCTTTTGATTTGCTCTCTTTGTAGAGCTCTACCAGCTCTTCGAGAGGTATATTTTCACCTTCTATCGTGACGTTATTCTGTTTTTCTGCCTCCATCTTTCTGCTCCTTTAGGTTGACTTGTCTGCTTGCACATGGAATGCTAAGTAAGGGATAAAATATTATACTCCTATTGTACTTTGTGAATTATTGATAGAGACTATAAATAGAATCCCGTTTGGATATAATTTCAAAAAACAAAGGTTTGAAGCTATGATTGTTGATACGCATTGCCACCTTGATGATCCCCGCTATGAGGGGGATATCACTGATGTGTTGGAACGTGCAGAGGAGGGAAGTGTCGAGAAATTTATCATCCCTGGAGCCGATACACGTACACTTCCCCGAGCGGTGGAGCTGGCTGAAAAATATGATCACATCTATTTCGCTGTCGGAGTACATCCTTATCATGCGGCATATTACGACCGTTCCGAACTGTTGCCTTTCGTGACACACGAAAAATGTGTCGCGATTGGAGAGTGTGGGCTTGACTATTTTCGGCTGCCGGAGGAGAAGGAGGCAATCGAGGCGGAAAAGAAGCTGCAAAAAGAGGTGTTTGTCGATCAGATACTCTGGGCGAAAGAGTTGGGGAAACCATTGATTGTGCATATCCGTGATGCAAGCCTGGATTCTCTGGAGCTGTTGGAGAAGTATGCAGGCCCCAGGGGCGGTGTGCTGCACTGCTACAATGCCGATGAACAGCTACTGAAGCTGGCGAAACGAAATTTTTATTTCGGGATTGGCGGTGTGCTGACGTTTAAAAATGCCAGAAAATTGATACAGGTTTACCCCAGGATACCGCCGGAGAGACTCTTGATAGAGACGGATGCCCCCTATCTGACACCACACCCGCACAGAGGGGAGCGTAACGAACCGCTTTTTACGACACTGGTTGCCGATAAAATGAGTGAACTGAGCCATCTGGAGAGAGGGGAGATAGAACGTATTACGACAGAGAATGCAGTGCGACTCTTCGGAATATAATCTCCCAGGAGTGTTTGACTATTTGGACTCGAGTTTGCTGTAAAGATTTTCCTCTTCAAAAGCGATCCGCTGCCCCAGCACTTCCACCAGCTCATTGAATGTTTTGAAAAACTCATCATCCAATTTCGTCTCGGGCCGCGAGTGTATCGTCAAAAAGTTCATCAATGTGGTTTTGGTTCCACGAAAGGTTTCGATAAACTCTTTGACCATTTTTTCTGTTTTGAGATCAAGTCGCTTTTGGTCTTTGAGGAGCCTGTAGAACTCGATATCTTCATTCATGAGATGGTCGACTGCAAGGTCGTTGAGTGCCATAAGCTGTTTCTTTGTCTCTTCGTAGTTATTTTTCGAATAGGCTGCGATAACTTTGTGGGCCAGAACGACCAATTGTTCATGCTCTTTTTTCCATTTTTTGACGAGTTTCTGATTTTTGGACGAGAAGAGAGAAAAAAACATACTATACCACCTTTTCTTTTTTAATACTTTAGCATAAGCAGTATTATAGACAGCAAAAAGTTCGAATTATTGCTCCATCTCTGAAACAAGATTGCAATCTTTCATAATCTTTTTCCAGTCTCTCGAGAAGTATTTCTCGATGACATGTTTTTTATGCGGCACTTTGCAGTTGGAGCAGTCGTTGTGAATACTCTTTTCATCTTCATAGGTTCCCCTGTTTTTTGAATCGATACTGCAAAAGCTGTAGAGTTTTTTGCCATTTTCTGTTTCTATCCCTCTATCGTCGAAACGAAAATGCATGCAGGCGCAGAAGTAACAATTGAGCTTTTCCATCTCGTGGCACTTTTGGTCTTTGGGATAGAGGGGGCAAAAGTCCGGATGCCTTACTTTCATATTGTCAAAATCAAAATAGTCGATCAGTTCACTGTCGGAGAGCTGCTTCAGGTTATCGACAATCTTGGCATGTTTTTTGGCATGGGCGCGGTACCACTCGGTATAGGTCATTGGTGATGCTCTCTGCTCATTGCGGGCTTGAGGGATCTTTTGCCAATCTCCTCGAGAAAGGTCGTCGCATAGGCACCTTTGGGAAGCACAAAATCGAGTGTCAGCTCTCGTGACCCCTTATCATATCGGCTTTTGATATCCTGCGGCCAAATCCATGCGAATCGGCGATCACCTCCCAGTGAGCTGAGTTCTTCATCGTCATAGGGTGCCTCTAGATGGTAGGCATCGCTCTGGGAGCGGGGCGCATGGGATCCGCAGATCAGACCGGTAGGAGAGATGCGGCCCTCCTGGAAAACCTTTGCGCTGTGACTCATATCCTTGAGATAACTCTGTTTTCCATAGGGGTAGGTTTGCATCAGATCCCCGATGAAGAGCTTAAAAAACTGAGTTTGTCTGGCCAGTACTTTGACCAGAGCATCCGGATAAGCGAGCTGCTTCGCTGCCTCCTGTGCTGTCTGGGTTTCAATGATCTTCGAGAGCTTGACGCGTTCGCCAAGCCACTGATTAAAGAGGTACCCCTGGTAGGCGGCGACAAGAAGCTTCTCTTTGGCACCCTTGAGTTTTTTGCCGCTGTGGGCTATTGTCTTGCCCTGGAGATAACTCCTGCTGTCTTCCCCGAAACGTTGATAGCCAAAGTAGTTTGGGATGCCTTTTTGTGACATTTGTGATGCCGTTTTACTGATTGCAGATGCGGCATCTGTCGTTACCTGATGTAAAACGATTGAAAATCGGTTTCCCTTGAGTTGTCCTATTTTGATCGGCATCTTGTTGTAGGCCCGGTCCACTATTTCGATCTTTTCGGTTGTGAGGTTTTTCAGCTCTCTTTCGGCCTGTTTGGGGATGGAGAGATACTGTATCGTTGTAGCACTCTTGTCTTTGAGGCCTGCATAGCCGATATCGCGCTCACTCAAACCGGTCGCTTTCGAAAGCACATGGATCAGCTTCCATGTACTCATGTCACGTTTTTTAATCTTGAGTACCAGATAGTTTCCCTGTCCGGAAAAACGGAACATCGGGATCTCTTCCACAAAAAAGCGGTCGATCGTCTGTTCAAAGTCAAAGGAGATGGGTTGATGGTTGTATGTATAGATTTTCATACCGGAAGTATAGCATGAAGTCTGCTCGGCTCCCGGTATTACTCTATGGTAATGATATCGATCAGTTCGACACCGTCACACCCCTTTTTGAGCCGTTTGTGTTTTCTGGCATCCTCTTCGGCCAGCTCCAGCAGGTCGGCAAAATCATTTTTGCTGGCCAAAAATTCAAATTGCTCTTTTTCTGTCTTGAGCGCTATGGTGGCATTCTCTTTGGCAGAGAGTTGGATGTGTCTCAGACCCCTGGCAAATTCACTCTTGATGGCCTTCATCACTTTTTCGTTTCCCAGAATTTCATCGAGGCCAATCTCCTTGTTGACATCACTCTCGCAGAGTACCGTGTAGGTAATTTTCATTTTTCCATCCATCATTATGACTCCTTTGAGCGTAATTTTATCCCTTCTTTTGTACGATTATATCCAAATATGTCATTTTGACATCTTCTGCTGCTTAAGGACTCCTCCAATAAATCAGGAGTATAATTTAAAAAATTACTCATATCAATTATAGGGTTATGAAGGTAGAAAAGGAGTGTATTGAAATATATTTATCCGATCATCGTTCTAGTTTTATCGATTGTTTTTATTGCTGTAGAGGGTAGATATTTTTCGTTACAGCCCTCGATCAACTACTTTGGATTGGCAGCGTACGGATCGATTACGCTGATTATGATCATCACCTTTTTTGCGATACAGAAGCTTGCCAGCAGTAGAGAGATCTATCTCTATCTTGTTGCCGGATTTACCTTTATTTATATTTCTCTTCTTTTGAGCACACTCGACAAGATCTATGTTTTCCCTTCCAGTGTGACAGATGTTCTGGAAGATCTGTTTCAGCTTGTTGGTTTCGGATTTGTGACAGTGGGAATCATCAAGTGGATCAAATTTGACGAAGACGTCAAGGACAAACTGATCGAAATGGCCAGCGTGGATGACCTGACCAATATCATGAACAGACGGATTTTCGATATCGAATTCAAACGTGAATTTGCCAATACAAAACGGCATGACAGAACACTATCGCTGATCATGATCGATATCGACCACTTCAAGGAAGTCAACGATACCTACGGCCATTTTTTTGGTGATATGATACTCAAAATGTTTGCATTGGAAGTGTCTCAAATTCTGCGTACGGGTGACTATTTCTGTCGTTTGGGTGGAGATGAATTTTGTATTCTTCTACCTCAGACTGATCTGGATAATGCTACGGTCGTAGCCGAAAAGATTCGTAATCTGGTTAAAAATATTTCAATCAAAACTGACAAGAGTGAGATAGGTATTACTGTCAGTCTTGGGATCGCCAGCTACAGGCCTGAATATTATGATGCTTCCCAGATACTTGAGAATGCAGACAAGGCACTCTATCAGGCCAAGCAATCCGGACGCGACAAAAGTGTCAAGGAGAGAGAACTTTTAGCACAAAACGATCATTAGGTAGGGGATATGCGTATGTTATCATCACCCCGCCAATCTATGATGCTGTGATTTCGTTCATACATAAGGCAGATTTTTGTACCCCAAGGGTATTTCCTGCTGGCAAGAATTTATCAAAGTGAATTCGATAAAATCTAATGCAGAGTATGGACGAAAGCACAGCATCAAAGATTGGTTATGTTTGTTGGGGTGGTGATAAATGCTCCTCATTGCCCAGGAAGCCGGACTTCTCAATATTATCAAATCCGACGATACGAAAATGCTGGGCTTAAACAACGCTTTCATTGGGGCATAGATCAACAGCGGACCGGCAGGAAGTGAATCTGGTATGTTTGGCAATACCTAATTACCTGAAATATGCATTGACTTTTTAGGCAGCAGGGAGGCTGGACTGCCTGACGAAGAACTGTTTGGCTATTTTACCAGTAGAAGATAGCGTTTGAGAAGCTCCAGATTTTCACATCCGAGACTGCTTCCCATATCGCAGGATTTTTGATAGTAGTATTGCGCTTTCTCGTCGCTCTGTTCGACCTCTTCGCCCTCTTCATAGATTACGCCAAGATTTGAGCAACCGATGGCATTGCCATATTTACAGGCAAGTTCGAAATATTTTCTGGCGATACGGTAGCTTTGCATAACACCCTTGCCCTGATCATACATATACCCGGCATGGTTGCATCCGTAGGGGTCTCCCAGCATACAGGCTTCGTAATGAAGCATAATCGCATCTCCATATTTCCCGGCCTGATAGTACCTCATTCCCAGCAGATCGAGCTCTGTACCCGGGCCTATATAGGAGTAGGTATATTCATAGACACACCCCTGATGCTGTTTGGGCATAATCGCTCCCGCCGATGCGATGAGTGTCAATAGTGCCA
>JAOZOG010000482.1 GCA_029933395.1 Sulfurovaceae bacterium
AGATCGGGATCAAGGCGCTGCGTTCACATGGAGGGGCCATTCTGATGAAAGAGGGTGGGGCAAAGAAACGCAGCTTACAGGGCATCTATTGGCAGGGCGTGTAAACCTGTCCCCATTGTCAAGACCACGATTGGTGCAAAATAAGGTGGGGAATGGGGAAGAGAAATAGGAAAGAGAATAGAAATGAATGGGATGAAATGAAAGTGTTAGAGGATCGGGAGAGGGGTGCGGGGAGAGGGAACGTCTCCCCGCTAAGCGGCAGCAAGCAGAGACTGGTTACAGATGGCGGGAGCAGTTGCCGAAGTGCACTTCGGCCGGCGTACAGTAGGCCAAACTTTGATGGTAGCGTTCGTGGTTGTAGAAATGGAAGTAGGCGGTCAGGCCGGCAAAGAGTTCCGGAACGGTCTCGTGCCGATACAGGTAAACGTGTTCATACTTGACGGTCCGCCACAGGCGCTCAATGAAGATGTTGTCAAAGGCCCGGCCGCGGCCATCCATGCTGATGCGGATGCCTGCCTCTTCCAGGCGAGCCGTGAAATCCAGTGAGGTGAATTGGGCGCCTTGATCGCTGTTGAATATCTCTGGTCTGCCCTGAGCCAGCGCCGCTTCCAGCGCCTCCAGACAAAAGAAGCGTTCAAGGGTGTTGGAAAGCGCCCAGGCCATGACGTAGCGACTATGCCAATCCATGATGGCCACCAGATACATGTAGCCACGGGCCATGGGGATGTAGGTGATATCGGTGCTCCAGACCTGATTCGGGCGTTCGATGACGTAATTCTTCAATAAATAGGGGTAAATCTTGTGCTTTGGGGCTTTCTGGCTGGTGCGTGGCCCGGGATAAATGGCCTTCACCCCCATGATCTGCATCAAGCGCCTGACTCGCTTGTGGTTGACTTGATAGCCTCGACGCCGCAGCCATTCAAGGATTCTATCCCGGCCATAAACCGGTGTCGCCGTATGCAGCTCGTCGATCAGCCTCATCAAAATCAAATTCAATTCGCTTTCCGTCGCAGGCTGGTAATACCAACTCGAACGTGGCAATCCTATCAGCTCACACTGACGACGAATGCTGATAGATGGATGCTCAGGCTCCACCAGGCGTCGCTTGGCCTCAGTCGAATGAGGCAGCTTTTTTTTTCAGCCAGGCCAACTCCATTTGCAGCCTGCCGATCTGTTCGTAAAGCGCTTCCTCCTTGCGCTGTTGCGCTTTCTCGATGCGCTGGTGAGGCTTGCTGAAAATCTGCGAGCCTTCCTCTTGCAATTGCTTCTTCCACGCCCGCACCTGGTTCGGATGCACCTGATGCTCCTGCCCGATCTGGGCAATGGTCTTTGTGCCCTTCAACGCTTCCAGGGCGATACGGAACTTGAATTCTGGTGGATAACTGCGTCGTTTCTTGGTCGTCATGCTGTACCTCGTGGGGCCATTCTACACCCCATTTTGCACTTTAGCTACTGGTACAGTTTTTGGGGACAAGTATAGAGGCCCGTATCGGCCAGCCTCTCGGCTGTCGGCATATTGACCGGGCCGCCAAAGGCGCTGGAAGCGCCAAAACCCACGTCGTCCAATAGCA
>JAOZOG010000125.1 GCA_029933395.1 Sulfurovaceae bacterium
TTTTGTAGGTCGCGAGTTTGTCGCCTTCGGGAATGTGGGCGACGACGATAGCATCAAAAGCGTATTTGTCCATCCCCGCGATGTAGCGATAGGATTTGTCCAGGATACTCCGTGCGGATTGTTCTGCCGCACCGAGGCTTGAAGCAGCAAGCAGGGATGTAACTGCCACCGCATAGAAAAGCTTTTTGTACAGAGTCATAGGTGTCCTTTTCTTTTGAGATTTAGATATCTGTTATACTATCTTAACTTAGCTTATTAAAAAAGTTTCAATATTTTGTCCCATTGGATATCCCCAGTGCTCTGTGAGGTTTTTCCAGTATGGCTTTCTTGTAGAAATCAGCCATATTTTGACTGTCAAGTTGTCTGACCGATTCGGCTACTTTCTTTTTGAAATTGAAATTCAAACGATTGTTGACGATGTCATCCCAGTAGCGTTCACTGCGCTGGAGCAGTGTTTCGTCTTTGCGGAGCAGGGTACTGATGAGGCCGGCTTTGTTGGCTTCGAAATCTTTTTTGCTGATCTGCTCGAGCATGGGGAGGAGTGTTTCCCGGAAAGCAGCGAAGCGTTTCTCAAGCTCAGGGGCGCCGACACGGGAGGATTGGACGACGAGCAGCAGCATCGGGTGGCGCATCAGGTCCAGGTATTGTGAGAGAACGACATAGCCAAGCTGTTGTCTGGTGCGCAGCTCGGTCTTGAAAGGTTGTTCGATGAGTTGGGCGAGGAGCTGCCACTTTGCCGATGTCCCTGCGTCGGCAGGCTCTCCCAGATCCGCTTCGATGAGGACTGAATCGGGGTGCTCGACAGGATAATCGATCTTCTCTGTTTTGCCGACTTCCGGGATATTGACCTCCGGATCCGGTACTTTTGTCAACTGACTCTGGGTGAGCAGTTTTTCACGAAGCTTTCCGGCAAGTTGCAGTGAACTTTTTTTGTTCGAGTTTCCGACATCGAGCATCGTCAAATCGATCTCTTTGTAAAAGCTCTCCAGATAAGCCTTCAGCTTATCGGGATCGACGGCCTTGAGGGCTTTGCGTTCCTCCTCGGGTGACCAGGAGGGTGTGATGAGCGAACGGAAGAGTGCACTGAGCACCTGGCTGTAGGCATAGCTCTGTTTTTGGTTGGCGAGATTTCGGTCGAGTTGCGCCTTCTGTACGGCAAAGACTTTTGGATCGATCCGATGGTCGTTTAGTGCTTCGAGAAGTTTGTCAAGGAAGAGCGGCAATGTATCACTGTAACCGTAAACCTGCAGCGTGATGCCTTTGGCTTCGGTACTGAGCCTGTGGTAGATTCCGGCTCTGGATGCAGCATCACTCAAGGGGGCGATACGCTCATTGACCAGCCTCAGGTAGAGTTTCAGGGATGCGCTGTGTTCGGCACTGTCCGCTGCAAAAGGAGATCTCAGTCGGATCGTCACGACAGTGCGGGGCGCACCGAAGCTGATGTCATGTTTGTGCCAGAGTGCAAAACCCTTTTTTCGTTCCAGCAGCAGGGGAATATTGCTTAGCTCTTTCTCGGAGAGGAAATCGAGATTTTTGGGGATGAAGGGGTTGGGTTCCGGCAGCTTGAGCTGATCGGCGAAAGTCTTGGTATCCCCGATCTTCTCTGCGCCTTTATGCAGGGCATAGGGTACCTGGTAGTCGGCCTCAATTTTGTCGGTTTTGGCCTCTTTGTCTACGACGACCGTCAGGGCATTGTCCGGTCGAAGCTTCTCCAGGTATCGGTGTATGACCGCCGCGTCAAAATGCTGCAGTATCCGTCCACCCCGGAGAAGTTCGGCAGGTGGATAGTCGAAAAGGCGCGTAGAGAGGAAAGAGACATACTCGAAGGGTGACTCTTTGACTGCGAAGCGAAAATTCAGCTCGTCGAGACGCTGCTGTTCCTCGTAGCGCCATTGTGCGATTCCCTCTTTGTCGATCAGGTCGATATAGGCGTAGAGTGCTGCCTCGATCTCGGGAAGATGCCTGATCCCCTCCTGCGTCAACTCCATCGAAACGCTGAACTGCCCCTCCTGGTCATTGAGGCTGTCTCCGCCGGCACTCATCGCAGTGATCCAGCCCTTTTTCTGAAGCATCGTATAGAGGCTGCCTTCGCTGCGGTTTTGGAGCAGGGAGGCGATATAGTAGAGTGGGTTGACGCGAAACGCTTTTTTGGCAGAGGGAACGGGGAAGATAATGATCAGTTTGCGGGTATCTTCGAGCGGTACGACATCGAGGCGTGCAGGAAGCTCCTCCGGCCGCAGGGTATAGGTTTCGGGTGTGGCTTTGTATCGGCTGGCATTGGTGTCAAGAATGGCCGAAAACTTCGTCTCGACCATTTTACGCAGTTGCGGCAGTTTTTGGCGGCCCAGCACGACCAGCCCCATCAGGTTCGCACTATAATGTGCTTTGTAAAACTTCAGAAGTTCATCCCGAACCTTGCTGTCGGGTTTGTCTGCGAGTGTATCGAGTGAACCGACACTGAATCGGGAGTAGGGGCTCTGGGGGTTGTATGCCCGCTGGATTGCAGCACGGAGTCGGCGGCTCTCTTTTTTGCGCTTGAGCTGATACTCTGAATCGACCGCATGTTTTTCACGTTCGACGAAGTGTGCATCGAAAAGCGGGGCGATGAAAAACTGTGCAAAACGGTCGAGTGCAGGATCGAGCTTGTCCGGGTTGACTGTAAACATATAGTTGGTCGCATCTCCGCCAGTACCTGCATTGGTGTAGCCGCCATTTTCGGTAATGAATCGGCCGTAGGCTTCGACATCGGGATACTTTTTTGTCCCCATGAAAAGCATATGCTCAAGGAAATGTGCCAGTCCCGGTCTCTCAGGCGGATTGCTGACGGAGCCGATACCGACAGCCAGTGCCGCAGCAGCCTTGTCAGTTTGCGGATCGGAGATCAGCAGGACGCGCATCCCGTTGGGAAGTTTGAAGTAACTGTAGTCGCGTTTGTCGTTGGGGCTTTTGATGGGGATGATTTGTGAGCTGTTGGTGTCCAGTGCCGCATTGTCGGCGTAGAGTCCAAGGAGTAACGACAGGATAAGCAGTAGGGCTTTCATAGATATTTTTCCTTTTGGTTTTTTGCGGAGCGGATGAGCGGAAGCGTTTTTTGGAGTCGGAGGCTTTAGCCCCGAATAGAGTTACAGCAGAGGAAATACTTCGGGAAACAGAGCATTGATTTCCAGAAAGCGGAGGCGGAGCCTGCCGGTTCCGGCAAACCCTCCCTGACCCTCTTTATGAGGTTGAAATCGTTTCCCCGTTTGCCTCTTTACCTTCTGCTGTTCTCGATCGCTTCGCGCTCCATTTCGGCACGTTGAGAGTTTTCGATACTCTGCATCAGTGCTTTCTCTTCACCTTTGCACTGACGATAGCCATCTTCCCACCCTTCGCGGTATTTGTAGTCGCTGTCGTAACGGTCGACGTTTTTTTGGAACTCATTGAACATGCCGCCGCCCGCTCTCTTGCCGCTTTCGCAACCATCTTCGTATCCCTTGGAGTAAGAGGGGCCATATCCCTTCTGCTGCATCGTCTCTGCAGTGCTTGCACAGCCGCCAAACGCGAGAAGTCCTGCCAGCATAGATGTGGCCATTACGATTTTACCTGTTGTCATTTTTTTCCTTTGAGTATGTAGTGATATAAATAAGATGCGATTATAGCAATAATTCATCAAAAATGTAAATATCATTTTCCCAACAAGTTTGCCGGGAAATGATAATTATATCTTCTTGCCCCGCTTGTCGTACATAGGAAAGTCCGGCAACTCGAAGTTGTTCTCTTCGGGCACCACATCGAATTCTACTTTATTGGCTGTGGCAGTTACTCCATCCGAAGACTCTTTGAGAATGACTCCCCTGTGAATGCAGAGGGATTCATTTTTTTTCTTCCATACTGTACACTCCAGGCCCGCCACTGTTTCCGTACCTGATTTTTTCGCTTTGGGCAGGAAGGCCTGGATATCTTTCCCGTCAACCAGTGTGTAATTTGCCGTGTAATAGGGGTTTTTTCTTTTCGTGATCCTCTTCCTGTCAAAATTGACACGATACTGATCTGTGCCGTTGGTATAGGTAAGCTCATGTTCCTTTTCCAGGGTACTCTTGCCTTGACTTTCGCTTTCTATCGTCTTGTCGATCTCTACCAATTCTCTGTCGCCATAAGCATCAAAAACGATTCTTTTTTTACCTTTGATGCTCTCTTTCAGGCCGATGGCTTTGATCTCATTTTTACCTGTGATATCATAGGTCACTTTTCCGCTTTTGACGGCGTACCGATTCACTCTTTCTGCCTGAACCACTACCGCTATCATCATCACAACAAGTGATATTTTTGTAACTCGCTTCATCTTTTTTCTCCTTTTAAAAATAGTAGGGAACTTGTTCTAGTCCAAATACTCTTTCCCTTTGAGGTCGACATACCCCTTGCGTCCATCGGGCAGCGTGAAACGTGCCAGACTCTCTTTGAAATTACCCAGGGTTTTATATTTGATGGGTGTCAGCTTGTCGTATCCCAGCAATCCTCCTCTTCCCAGCAGAATCCTCCCTTTGTCTTTGAATTCCAGAATATCGTATTTTTTGTGATCACTGCTTTTTTTGAAGGTATAGACTATTTTGTTCTTTTTTCTCACGACAGAGAGCGTGCCGAGGAATCCATATTTGCCCCCTTTTTTGTAATAGAGAGTACTCTCCGGTTTGCTGTAGTTTTCACTGAATGTGATCTGTTTTTTATTGTTTTGAAAAAAGAGGGTATCCGCTTTGCTTTTGGCAACCTTCGTAACCAGATGTGTTTTGTCGGCATCTTTGTATTGTCTCTTTTCGGATTCTTCTATATCGCTTACAGTAGCTTCTACTTTTATGAACTCTTTACTGTCGATAATATTGGCTTTGTGTGTCATCAGGCCATTGCCACAGAAAGGCCCGGGCGGCAGCATCACGGCCTGTGCCTCGTTCGCTTTGATGAATACGATGCGCTCTCTGTTCTGTCTGTCCAGGATTTGAACTTTGTGTCCATATACTTCCTGGGAGAGGATCTTGACATATTTTAGATTGTCATAGATCGTTTTGCCGTTTTGGACGAGGTAGAATGTGCCGTCTTTTCTCTGGTACTGCTGATAGAAGCCAAACTTGGAAAAGAGGATGTCCTTGCCGTGTATAGTTTCTTCTCTACTGGGTACTCTTTTTGTCAGCAGTTTGCCTCCCGCATCATAGACGGCTACAGCCAGACGGTAGATATACTCCCTTCCTTTATAGTTTCCTTTGGGATATTTCGGACGCCCGGCGAGATAGATTTTGCCATCCGCACCACAGAGAACGACACTGCCCGATGTCATACCATAGCCTGTAATCAGTACGGTTTTGGACCAGCGTTTTTGGCCCGAAGGTGTAAATTTCAAGAGATAGGATATGTACATGGATGTATGGCCGGAAATATAGAGATTGTTTCGATCGTCGATATCGACACTGAAAAAAGTGACAGTATCTTTTTTGTCTATCTTTTTATACGTTTTTCTCCACAGTAGAGTACCCCGGCTGTCAAATTTCACGATTAGGGAAGCTTTCTCCTTTGTGGTATCTCCTACGGCAAAGATGTTTCCATGTTTATCTATGGCCACCGAGTAGAAATAGGTATCGGGATATTTTTTGAACCACAGATTCTTTCCTCCTGGGCCATATTTTGCGACAAATCCCTCCCCACCTCCGCCTGGGGGTGCCGAGGCTACGATGATATTGCCTCTTTTGTCGATAACCATACTTTCGATATTGCTATCTTCGGGAAGTGTGTATGTGCCGACAGGAAACCGATGACCGTCAAAATCATACTTTATGATAGATACGTGCCTGTAAGATCCGAAAGCGACATAAACAAATTTGTCATCCAGACTCAAAGCGTTCACTGTTGCGTAGGAATTTTTTTTCGTTTCCAGTAGACCGGCCTGCCATACCTTTTTGTGCCGGCAGTTGTATTTTGTCAGTTTTTTGCCTCTGGCGACATAGCTGTTGCCATATCGATCGACAACGATATCCTTGAATGATTCACTGTCGTTGTGTGCATTGAGATAAGCTATCTTCTGTTCCACTTCCCACTGTTTTTGCGATTTGTCGGATTTTTGGCAGCTTGATGCTGCTTTTTGTGCGGAGGGTTCGGGGTCGCTGCATCCCAGCATCATCAAACTGATAAGCAAGGCCGGTATT
>JAOZOG010000483.1 GCA_029933395.1 Sulfurovaceae bacterium
GGGGATTTTAAGACGGAAAAAGAAATTTTTTCGAGAGGTTGGTGTTGGAGAAGGAAAGCTGTTTCCCTTCCGGGATTTCTAGATATCTTTGTATCGGAATTTCCTCGCATTGAAACGAGCGTGTTTGACAGTCTCAGGGATCGTTTTGCCGTTTTTTCGGATCAACTGGCCGGCTTTGATTTTCTGTCGACAGAGGGCGCATATCGGCTCCTTGTTCTGCCAGATAAGCTTTTCATGAAATTTTGCGTCCATCCGAAAATCGCGGCGACAGTCTCTGCAGGTAACGGTGACTGCGTTGCGAGATCGGAAAGAGAGAGGGACGATGTCGTCAGAGAAAAACCCACGATCCAGAAGGTAAGTGTACTCTTTCAGGATCGCCTCCCACTCTTGGAGTTCGATACGTTCATCTTCACGGAAAACCCTTTCGAATCCCCTTTTGAGATTGCGGGGGAAATGGCTCCAGATATAGCCCCATACGCCTGCCGGAACTTCGTCGAGACTTCCAAGTGAGCGATAGGGGAATGCGTGCTTGCGAATGTTGTCCGCCGGGTTTTCACCACCGATACGGGAGTAGGGGTGTTTACCGATCATCAGGATCATGAAGATCATGATGGCCGCGCTGAAAAGCTCGTCGTCTATGGTACGCAGTGTATCGCGGAAGTTTCGGCCCTGCAGGTTGGGCGGTGTAAAAATGTCCGTCCCTACGGGACAAGGCAGTTCGTCGATCTGGAACGAATCGGTATCGATGAGCCAGCCTTGCTCCGGTGATGCGGGGTCCACCATGAGATTGAGAGGGTTGATGTCGCCTACGAGAATGTTTTTGGCGTGAAGATACCGAAGTTGTCGAACGAAATGGTGGGCATACGCCACAAGCACTCGGCGGTCGGCCCGGGGAAAGCGTGTTTCGAGCCGTTTGCGTGAAAAAAATGCGTTCTTCAGGGGTGTTCCTTCGACCATGGGCATCAGATAGCCTGCGAAATTGCCACGGGTATCGAGGAGTATATCCAGAGGCATCGCGATGCGCAACGCAGCCGCCTCTTTGGGGTCGATGCCTTTGGCCAGAAGCCGGCGCAGTTTGGTTTCTCTGGCCTGCGTCCGGTTTTTGGTACTGTAGAGTTTCGCCACGATGCGAGGGTGTTCTACGATGGTGTAGACGCTTCCTTCGCCCCCTTCGCCGAGCTTGCTGCCCAGTGTAACGGAGCGGCGGGTCGTAAATGTCGTGAAGGTTTCGGGAATGTTCCGCCGAGGAGGTTTTGTCTCTGTCTTTGGTGCGTTTTCATGCGCGACGGAAATATCGTCGCTTTTGCATGATTTTTTGAAAAAGATAGAGAAAATGCCGCCCATCGTCAGCTTCTTTCATCTGGTATCGTCATCATTTTGACGCGAATGGGTGTCAAAACGCGCCCTCTGTCCGTTGCATCAGAAGCATCGAGCAGTCGTCGCCGGTTTTTGGAATGGCGAACGTTTCGAGGTTTTTGCGCAGTACGCTCGATCCTTTCGCTTCACCCAGACGCTTTTGCCATGCGAACCGTTTGCTGAGTGCCCCTGAAGAGGTGCCGTCGCT
>JAOZOG010000126.1:0-2638 GCA_029933395.1 Sulfurovaceae bacterium
GAATGATGTAAGTTCCTGACAGACCCTAAAAGTCTGTCTTGAAACGATAGCCTCCTAAATCCTTGAAAGCCCGTATTTTTGGGCTTCAGGGGATATACTCTTCTGAAAATCTTCCAATACTATTCACTTATGCTATATATCTTGTATAAAATAGTATTTTTATAGCACTTCTTCTGTTCTGCAAAATTATAAAAAACAGCTCAATTAGCGCCTTCAAAAATCCTTATCATCGCCTCTGTTTCGCATCCGGACGTATCAGCTCCTGGAATTCAAATGCCGGTGCCGGCCTGGAGAAGATATAGCCCTGAGCCCGATCACAGCCCAGCTTTTGTACCATAGCATACTGCTCTTTGGTTTCGATCCCCTCTGCTACCGTTTCAAGCTTGAGTGTATGCGCAAGCACGACAATCGCCCTCACGATCTCCTGATGATCTTTGTCACTGTCGACATTTTTGAGTAAAGACCTGTCGATTTTCAGTGTATGTATCGGCAATTTCTGCAACTGCTCTATCGAGGAACCATAGACACCAAAATGATCGATAGAGAGATTGACACCGATCTTTTTCAATATTGAAAGCTCCATATCCGTCTTGATCGGATCCTCCATCACATCACTCTCTGATATATCGATATTAAAATAGTGCGGATCGACTTTTTGATCGATAAAGAGCTGCTCCAGCCGTTCTCCGAGCTGATAAGTCAAGAGTTCGCGTGCAGAAATATTGATCGAGATTTCAATGCTTTTGAAATTGAACTCAGCCCAGTGCTTGTGCTGTCGAATCACCTCTTCAAGTACATACTCTCCGATATCCACAATCAGGCCGGATACCTCGGCAAGGTGGATAAATCTGTCCGGCCCAATCAAACCGAGTCGTGGATGATTCCATCGTATCAAGGCCTCTGCTGCCTCAACCTGCATATCTTTCAGGCTGATAATAGGCTGGTAATATATCTCAAACTCTTTTTTCTTCAGGCCGCTTTTGATCTCTTCTGTCATAATCATCTGATCGGACTGGATGTGATTTTTCTCTCTTTTGAAAATCATGACGTTTCCTTCCGATCTCTCTCGCGACTCCGCCAGTGCGATGTAGGCATGATCGATCAGTTTCGAGGCATTTCTCCCGTGATCAGGATAGAGCACGATACCGATTGAGAAGGCAGGATTGGTATCTTTACCACTTCGTTTGAAAAACTGTGAAAGTTTTTTGTAGATCTTTTTTCCCTCTTCAAGTGCTGCTGTCTCACTCCCGATATCCTTGATGATATAGAGAAAATTGTCGCAGTCAAGGCGATAGCCAAAGCTGTTTTTGCTCTTCAATCCTATCAGGAACTCTGAAAACTTTTTCAAAAGATTATTGGTATAGGCCAGACCATATGTGACCTTCATCTCTTCAAAATGATTGATACCGAAAATATAAAAAGCCAACTGTTTTGACTCCCTTTGGGCTTCGATCACCATATTGTTGATATCTGAATTTGCCTTGAATTGACTCGGCAGAGAAGTGAGGAAGTCAACCTCTCCCAACTTTTTCAGCTTCTCCTCTTTGGCTCGTTCGGATGTCGCATTGTGAAAGACGCAGATAATGGAGTTTTTAAAGTTCCATTTGGAATGATCGATGAAAATATCGACAGGATGCGTAGCCTTATCCACAGTCATCACTACTTTCTCAAGATGGATCGTTCCTTTTGTGATCTTCCCCTGCCTCTCTATCACTTCAAAAAGAGATTGCGGATCCGAGTGGCCAACCTGAAGAAATATCTCTTTTTCCGGCTTCATATTCTGATGAAAAGGTTCGAGCTGGAGCAGTTTTCGTGCGGCCCTGTTGGCAGAAAGGACTTCGTAATCAGCAGAAAAAACCACAACAGCTTCATCCTGATACTCATTTGCATTTTTAAAAAGCTTGATTTCCCCCTTTAGTCTGCTGATCTCTCTGGAGTAGTAGCGCTTCATCCACAATAGCAAAAGTACCGCTGCCAATACAGCAGAGAGACCGATCAGTGTCAAGGTATCCATCGTTTACTCCTTCTTGTCCTGTTTTTCATATTTTGCCCGGCGTATCAATTTCTGAAACTCGAAAACCGGCAAAGGTTTCGAGAAATAATACCCCTGTGCAATATCACAACCGTGTGATTTGAGCAACTCAAAAGTTCTCCTGTCCTCTATCCCCTCCGCTGTGACCTGAAGATCAAAATTATGACCCAGGTCGATCATGGCAGAGACCAGCTTCTGGTGTTCAGTATTGTTTGCCATGTCAGTGACAAAAGATCGGTCGATCTTCAACGTATCAAGTGAAAAATCCTTCAAGTAAGAAAAAGAGGAGTAGCCTGTCCCGAAATCATCCAGCGCCAACTGTACTCCGAGCTTTTTGAGGGCATCAAACTCTTTTCGGGTTATTTCGGCATTGACCATGGCACTGTTCTCTGTAATTTCAAATTTGATATGTTCCGGTGCAACTTTGTGCTCCAAAAGTGCCTTGGCAATAAAATCCACAACCTCTTCCGACTCGATATCGCGAAGGGAGAGATTGATTGAGACCTGGATACTTCTAAACTTGAAGATTTCCCATTTTTTCTGCTGCCTGATCGCCTCTTCGATAACAAACCTGCCGATTTCGATAATAAAACCTGTCTTCTCTGC
>JAOZOG010000126.1:2738-6139 GCA_029933395.1 Sulfurovaceae bacterium
CCCAAATCATTGATCGCTTTTCTCTGATTGGGAAGGTGGGTCAGAAGATCTTTTTGCCGCAAGGCAGTAATCTCGGTTTCGAGACTGATATCACTGATAGCGATCAGGTAGCAAGACGTCTGCTTGTTGGTGCTGCCCAAAAATACTCTGACCGGCATATCACTCTTCATGTGTACGATTCTGGCACGGATAGACAGCTCTTCTATTCTCTCGAGATGATGCCGGTGACTCTCCAGAAAATCACATAGGCTGATTTGGCTTCCATTGGATAATTTCAACACGTTTGCAGCACAGAGGGCTTCTCTATCAAATCCCTGCTCCAATTCAAGCATATCGGCGCATGCTTTGTTGGAGTAGATGACATCACCCTCTCTCGTGAGAGCCAAAATAGCCTCTTTGTACCCTTCGAAACTTCCCCTGATCGCCTGCCCATCAACATCATTCGGATAGCTTTTCAGCGGCTTGTATCGGAATTTTCTATAGAAAAAAATAAATAATGTCACCAGAAGTATAAAGATCAGTGTAAGTTCAAGAGGCGTAAAAGTAGAGAGTGTTTGAAACTGCACCAATATCCTTTGATGAAAATATACGTTTATTGTACCTAGATTGAATTAAACCCGGAATATTGCAACCTTACCGTATTGTTACAATCTATCCTTGCGGCGGCAAACCGCTTCGATCTTCGTGTTCGCATCTTCAACGGTAAAGATCATTTCCGGTTCGATTCTGTCCAATGTCACACTCTTTCCATCAAGTGATATTTTTGCCCATCCCTTTTTTGCCCGCTTTCTGGGATTGCTGGAGAGATATTGTTGCATCAATACACTGCTTTGCCGCTCCTTTTGCGCCTTGACAAAAGAGAATTGTTGCCTTATGCTGTCGGCAAGAGGCGCAAGTGATATGACGCACTGTTTTAGTCTGTATGCCATCACCTCCCTGTATCTCTCCCCAAGAGTGCTGTATTCGGAATGAAGCTGTGTCAATCGCCTCTCGATAGAGAAACGCTGCAGTGCTTCCAGACGCTGTCTCACCATCTGCTCTTTATGAAAGAGGATCTGGTCCATCCTCTCCCCAAAACGCACAATCTGCTCATCCAGTGCATAGAGCAACTCCTGCTTGTCCGGCAGCAGCATCTCGATCGCGGCACTGGGTGTCGGAGCCCGCAGATCCGAAACAAAATCACTGATAAGAAAATCGACTTCATGGCCCACTGCGCTGACAACAACTGTTTTCAAGCGGAAAAGTGTATCTGCAACGACCTCTTCATTGAAAGCCCAGAGATCTTCCGTGCTTCCTCCTCCCCGCCCCGTTACGATCACGTCTGCTCCGAGCTTGTCCGCATAGGCCAATGCCCTGGCGATCTCTTCGGGAGCTTTCTCTCCCTGCACCAGTGTATCGACAATGGTCACCGAAACCAGTGGCCAACGCTTTTCGATAATTTTGAGCATATCATGAAGTGCGGCACTCTCTTTGGCTGTTACCAGTACGATTTTCTCTATGAATTTGGGAATAGGTTTTTTTCTCTCTCTGTCGAAGTATCCCTTCTGCTTCAGCTTCTCTTTGAGCTGCTCGAATGCGAGTGCCAGTGCACCTTTGCCAAAAGGTTCGATATGGACGGCATAGAACTGATACTCACCCCGCGGTGTATAGACGCCTACCGAGCCTTCCACAACGATATGTTCCCCTTTTTCCAGATGAAACTTCAACTTTTGAGCATTGGAGCGAAACATGACACACTTGATCGCACTCTCATCATCTTTGATGGAGAAATAGATATGGCCACTCGCCTGGTGATAAGTGACAGAAGCGATCTCACCCTCTACGCTGATATGCATAAAGGTTGCCTCAAGGAGAGATTTAATCTTAGTATTAAGAGAGGAGACGGTCATCATATTAGACATATTGCAATATCCTGTAGGGTGCGCCGCGCGCACCAAAATTGATTACCCAAAAGGTGCGGGGGCGCACCCTATGTTTTTTTCTGTGCAACGAGCAGCGTGGAAATCCCCATTGAGAAAGATTTGGTATATTTCATCTCAAATCCCGCTTCTTCAAGCTCTTTTTGCAGCATTTCTGTCGTCAGAAACTCTTCGATTGAGTCGGGGAGGTATTGGTAGGCTTCATAGTTTTTCGAAATGAGGCCGCCGACTTTCGGGAGTACCTTTTTCATCCCGAAGTCAACCACTTTATCAACGACACCGTTGCGCTCCTGCTTGGTGAACTCCAGAATGACGACGATTCCTCCCGGTTTGAGTGCACGATAAAACTCCTGCAGCGCTTCGACACGATCGACGACATTGCGTATGCCATAACTGATCGAGATTACATCGGTACTTACATCTTCGATCGGAAGCTCCTGGGCTTTTCCCTCGATAAAATTTGCAAAATCAACCTTTTTTCTGGCAACTTCAAGCATTCCGACCGAAGGGTCGATTCCCACATATCGGTCGACAGTGACACCGTTTTTGGCTGCCTGTTCACGCCAATAAATGAGTAGATCTCCTGTCCCAGTCGCTACATCGGTGATCTGTCCGAGTGATTTTTCATCCAGGATCTCGAACGCTTTGTCGCACCCCTTCTTGCGCCACTGGATATCGATCCCCATCGTGAGTACCCGATTGGCCAGATCATATGTCCCGGCAATATCGTCGAACATTGTGACGATCTTCTCCTGCTTCTGCTGTTTTTGCGCCTTATCCATCTCTTTCCTTGCTCCATATCATCATATCGACCCCCTTTTTTTCACTGTGCAAAAAGGTCAAATCTTTGTCGATATTATAGGTTAAATTGTGCGAAGAGAGCTTAGGCGTCTGATAAAAAAGATACCAGTCTATCCGCCCAGAGAGTGCCCGAAGCATCCCCTCACCTCCCTCTACCAGTACAAAAGAAGGCTCCTGAAGAAAATCCAATTCCCCGCCTATCGTAACGTCGCGCCCCTCTACACCAAAAAGAGGGATACTCCGGTCAAACAACTCCTGCCGCGAGTAGATGGCAATATCAGGTGCAGCTTCTCCGGTAAAGCGGCAATCCAGTGTTGGGCGGTCTTCCCTCACCGTATTGCCTCCGATCAACAGCCTGTCGCAAACACTTCGCAAGCTATGCACATGTGCCAGTGACGTATGTGAACTGAGATAGCCTCCACCGATACGTCCATTCATCGTTTGGGCCAGTTTGAACAGAACAAAGGCCCGCTTCTGCCAGATCACAAAAGGCTCCAGCAGCAGCTTCGCCGATGCCTCTTCGATGTGCAGGTCAACCTTGATACCAGCCTGCCCCAGCATCTCAACACCGCCACTATGCTGTGCGACAGGGTCCGTCAGAGCAATAACCACCCTTGCCGGGCGAAGCCTGGAGAGCAGCGAGGCGCACGAAGGTGTCTTTCCCCTGTGACTGCATGGTTC
>JAOZOG010000127.1:0-3140 GCA_029933395.1 Sulfurovaceae bacterium
GAGAGATCGAGATCATGGATGCACAGCGCAGTAGTAGTGGGAAGTTTATTGGATAGTTCCCTGTGCTTTTTGATGCTCATTTCATTATGAGCTGATAGAGAGTTCTCTTGTAAAGGAAAGGAATACTTTTGTTGGGTTTGAAAGAAGTCGTATCGAAATATGCTAATCTATTGCTTGGTATTCTCTTTTTTCTCCTGTTTGGATATATTCTTTTCCTGATCTACCAATCTGTCGCTTTACACTATCTACCCCTCTATAGTGACGAGTATGGATATTATGTCGATGCCAAAAACTTTTGGCTCTACAACCGTATCGATGCCGCTACAACACTCAATGAGAGCTATTCACAGATTGGCCACGCAGGCTTTCACGGGTTTATGTATAGTATACTTTACGGAAGTGCTTTCAAACTCTTCGCACTACTGGGTATCCCACCATCGATTATGCTGGCCAATCTCCTCATAACACTTTTCGCAATGTCGATAGTGGCATTCGGCAAAATAGAATTGAGGATGAAATACATGATCGGCATCCTCTTTTTGACAAATTTTATTTTCATCATCTACCTTTCCAGTTCGATGACGGAGTTGCTGCATTACTCTCTCGCCGTCGTCGCAGCCTATCTTCTCCATCTGCTCTACCGGACAGGGGAGCGTCATTATCTCTATCTACTGCTGATACTTTTGGTTTTTTTGATACCCTTCAGGGAATCATGGGTTTTTATACTCTTCGGACTTTTCCCTCTAAGCCGCAACTGGAAGGATTTTCTCCTATACGCTCTCCTGCTGCTGATGGGACTCGCCGCAGTACTGTTGTATCAAAAATATTTTCAGGCCGCTTTTCCGGTAGACTACTTTCACCAGCTCAAAAGCCAATTGGATGATCGATCACTTTTTGATACACTCACCCCTGTTTATCAACACTTGATCGAAAATATCGACAAGTACTTTATATCCGAGACATATGACAGGTACAGATTTGTCTTTTACTATAAGTATCTTTTTGTCTTTATAATGCTCTACGCGATCATTGATGGACTCTGGACAAAAAACAGGGAAATACTGGCCGCTGCACTTATCTCGTCAGTCTTCTTTTCGAGTCTATTGCTGCTCTATGACCCGTTCGGCTGGCGCGAAGTCAGGACACTGGCCGCACCTTTTATCCTGATGGCCGCCATACTGGTCATGAATCGCCGCTATATCGCTGTGACATCGATCATACTCTTCCAGCTCGCTAGTATTGACAGTGTACTGGAAGCCAAAAAGGGTATCGACGATCAAAGGGTACAGATGAACCGACTGATCGTAGAAAATCGTGCGCTACTCGATGATTTTTCCGGATTCGACAAATACCTCGACAACTTCGACGAGGAGGAGATCCTCGTGCTTGTCGACGGGGGGGCGATACCTTTCGACTCTTCACCGCTCTTCTACCAGCTTCCACTTCGACTCAGCGACAAGAGTATCCGCTACAGTTTCATCTACCGGTCTTTCGACCTTTCGAAATCACGGTGCGACATCTTCATCTCGATACGCGAAGTCGAACATCCGCGCCTAAAGCTGCTCGGAAAGAACGATCACTTCTATTTCTATCGGAATACCCTATGATTATACATCTCGACCGAAAAGTATGGAGGATCGCCCTCGGAACACTCGCGGGTGCCCTTTTGCTGCTCACAGCCTATCTCGTCTATCGCTCGCTGGCCGGAAACTATCTACCCATCTTCAGCGACGAATACGCCTACCATCTGGATGCCAAAAACTTTTGGCTCTACAACCGTATCGACGCCGCTACGACGCTCAATGAAAACTTTTCCAGATATGGCGATGCAGGATTTCATGGCTTCGCCTACGGCATACTCTACGGTACCATCTTCAAGCTTCTTTCACTGTTGGGTATCGAGCCGTCGATCATGATTGCCAATATCTTTCTGGTGGGTACTTTTCTGCTTTTTTTGGTTTATACCGAAATATCGTTCGAAAACAAGTTGCTGCTGGCCATCGTCTTTCTTTCCAACTTTATCCTGATCGTCTACCTGCCCAGTGCGATGACCGAGTTGTTTCACTATGTATTCGCTTTCATCGTAGGCTATATGCTCTTTCTGGTCTACGCGAGTGGCAAACGTGTCTACCTGATCTCCTTTATCGTTCTCGTTATGTCACTTTCTTTTTTCAGACAATCCTGGATCTTCGCCCTTGTCGGACTGTTTCCTCTCTCCCGCTCCCTGAAAGCGTTCGTACTCTATGGCATCGTCTTTCTATTCGGGCTCTTCCTGGTTCTGCTGGATATCAAACTTTTTCATGCTCCCTACCCGTTTGGTTTCTTTCAACAGCTATCCAGCGTACTGCAGAACGAATCGTTGGGGCAGGGTCTTTCACTGGTCTACCACTATTTCCTGAAAAATATCGACAACTATTTCCTGGCAGAGCGCTACGAAGAGGTACGGTTCGTTTTCTATTTCAAATACCTTTTCGTTGCCCTGCTCCTCTATGCCTTCTATTACAGCCTGCGATACAGAACGAGGGTTATCCTGGCAGCCACACTCATCGCTTTCACTGTCTTTTTCGCCCTTCTGACACTCTACGACACCTACGACTGGCGTGAAGTGAGGATGCTGACGGCACCGTTCATGATCCTGATGGTCGTGCTGATTCTCGAACGCAGATATCTGCCTGTATTTGCAGTCATAGCCTTTCAACTCATAACACTCCCGATGACCCTTCACTCCCAGGAGCGCATCAACGACAGGAGAGCCGCGATGGGTGCACTTGTCGAAGAGTATCGTCCGATGTACGACTCTTTTCTCGAACTCGGAAACTATGTGGGTTCCATCGACAAAAAGAGGGTATTGATCCTCCTGACTCCCAAACTCTTCTCACTGGACAGCTCTCCAATCTTTTACCAACTGCCGCTGCACTTGGGCGGAAAGGATATACAGTACAGTTTCGCGTTCGGATCAAAAATCGATATGAGCGCTCCCAAATCCGATCTCTATATCAGCGACAAGGCTGAACGATATGACAATATGGAACTCTTGGGGAAAAACAGGTATTACTACTACTATCGCATCATCAAAAGGAAATGATCCCGGCTATCAAAAGAGTGGAAAGTTTTTGACCGGATCACCATATTCAATCCCC
>JAOZOG010000127.1:3240-6138 GCA_029933395.1 Sulfurovaceae bacterium
GCGACAAAGTAGACGATCGCAGCGAAGAGTGTCACGAAGAGTGCCGTGACGACCGAAGCGGCTGCCTGCTGATCAAGATGCAGGATTTTCGAGAGATAGTGAACACTCAGGTGCCAAAGGGGATGAGGGATGTACATCTCGCCCTTCAAAAAAGCATCGATGAAATCGATATGCGCCATCGTATCCGATGCAATCTCTCCCATCGCTTCCAAGTACATCAGGTAGTAGATGGCGGCGAAAAGCACTCCCGGCAACACGACACCCATCAGCATCCAAAGATCGAACTTTTTCAACATATTGTCTCTTCTCCTGCGCCTATCCACAATACATCAAAAAAAGGGGAAATGTTCGACAGGCATATGATAATTGATCCCCTTGAACATCCCGACCAGAAAATACCAGCCGACATAAAGCTGATAGAGGATCAAGGCCAGCAGAGTGTATCGGAGGGCGGGCTTCATCACGAAAAACTGTTTGAAATATTCGATCAGAGTAAAGAGATAGATCAGGCTCAGACTGATATGCCAACTCCAGCTGAAGTTGCCTTCGGCGTAGCGCTTGCCAGATTCGGCAAAACAGGCAAAGAGAATCATCGAGAAGAGGACCAGCAGCCAGGTAAACTTGATGTATTCATTCTCTTTGACACTGCGGTAATTGACGAGTGAAATCGCCAGCGGCAAGCCCAGTGCCATCAGAATAGAGACAGCGACATTGGGGGTATACCTGGACCAGACACCCAAAAAATCGAAGATCACCGAACCGCCTGTACTGACACCCCCCTCATGGTACTGATGCGTGAATTGGAAAGCGAGCGCCGCGACGGAGAGAAATATCGCGAGAAGGACGAAGGTTGTCTGACGCCTGGCGAAATAGCGCTTGAGCAGGACATAAACGACCAGTGAAGGCAGAAAAACGATGATGAAATTGGGTTTTGCGAAGATCGATACAGCAGCGAAAAGGATCGCCAGTAGAAAATAACCGATCCGATCCGTCGAGAAAAACCTGATCGTAAAATAGACGCTCAAGAGCGCGAATGGCTTGACCGCAAAAAGAGTGACGTTGTGCCAGACGGAAGGAGAGCCCGGCCCCATATAGATATAGGGATGAAAACTCATCCAGAAGAAAGGGCCGATCGTCAGGGCAATCACGGTGACCAGAAACCACTCAGCCTCGTTACCGGGCCGGTCATCGAGACTCTGGGCGATCTTGTAAATCAAAACAGCGTAGAGTGTGATCAGGAATGCCGACACGAGACCCGCACTCGTACTGTAGTGAATCTCCAGTGCTCTGGAGAGGTAGTAGGTACCGACATGCCAGATCGGGTGGGGGATATAGACAGCATCGTGAAAATATTGATCCATAAAAGCGATATGCTGCGCCGTATCAGCTACGATGATACCGGTCGCCTGCATATAGACGAAATAGTAGGCGATCACGAAGAGCAGTGCCAGGTTGAGGCCATTGATCATACGCCAGATCGTTTTGCGATCGTCGGTTTGGGGTGCGGTATTCATAACTCTCTACACTCCTCTCAAAAAAACGGGAAATTATCGACGGATTGGGTGAAGTTGATTCCGTCGAACATTCCTACAACGAAATACCACCCCACATAGATTTGATAGAAGATCATCGCCAGCAGAGGATAGCGCACCAACGGCACCATCGAGCTGTAGCGCTTGAAATACTCGATGATCGTGAAGACATAGATGAGGCTCAGGCTGATCATCCAACTCCAGCTGAAATTACCATCAGAGTAGCGCTTGCCCGACTCGGCAAAGCAGGCGAAAAGAATCGTCGAGAAGAGGACCAGCAGCCAGGTGAACTTGATATATTCGTTCTCTTTGACACTTTCATAGTTGAAAAGCGAAATCAAAAAGGGCAATCCCAGTGCCATCAAGATCGATACGGTGACACTGGGCGTATAGATCGACCAGACACCCAGAAAGTCGAAGATAATCGACGTACCGCTCTCGCTGTTGTTCTCCTGCAGGCTGAGAAACTGAAGGATCAACAGTGTTACCGACAAGATGACAAGTGTAAGCGCGAAGAGCAACTGTTGTTTGGAGAAATAGCGCTTGAGCAGAACATAGACGACCAGTGCGGGCAGGAAAACGATGATGAAATTGGGCTTGGCGAAGATCGAGATCAGGATAACGACAAGTGCCGCAACAAAAAGTTTCTTCCGCTCTTCCTTGAAATACCTTACCGTGAAAAAGACGCTCAGCAGTGCGAACGGTTTGACCATCAACAGCGTGACATTGTGCCAGACAGCAGGCGAACCAGTCCCCATATAAATCCGGGAATAGTAGCTGACCCAGAAAAAAGGCCCAATCGTCAGGGCAATCATAGTAACCAAAAACCATCGGGCTTCGTTTCCGGGCCGGTCGTCGAGAAACTGTGCGACTTTATAGATCAGGAAAGCGTAGAAGGTGATCAGACCTGCCGTAAAAAGAGCAGCGGAAACCCCGTAATCGACTCCCAGTATCCTGGAGAGATAATGTACACCATAGTGCCACAAGGGATGGGTATAGGTTTTGCCACCGACAATCTCCTGGATATAGCTCAGATGCAGCCCGGTATCCGATGCGACAAGACCAGAGACCTGCATCGAGACAAAAAGCCAGGCAATGACAAATACCAGCCCCAGATAGATGCCGTTAATGAGACGCCAGAAAACTTTGTCATTCTGTCCGCCGTTCCTCTGCGTGACGACACTGTCCGCAACCACTCCCATCTCCTACATACTTCGGCTGGAGATGATGATGCCCGATACGATCAGGATCAGTCCGGCGATCTTCTGCCAGGTCACCGCCTCTTGAAAGAGAAAGACCGAAAAGAGAAAAACCAATACAAACGCCCCACTCATAAAGGGATAGGCATAGCTGAGTTCAAATTTGG
>JAOZOG010000484.1 GCA_029933395.1 Sulfurovaceae bacterium
CAGCGTCCTACGCTTGCCGTTCTCGACGATATCATATCCGACGAAGATGCGAGATCGCCAACGGTCATATCCACCATAGAGAACACCGTCTACAAAGCTGTGTCCAAAGCGCTGGCTCCATCGAGACAGAAAATCATATGGCTCGGAACGCCGTTCAATGCCAACGATCCGATATATAAAGCAGTGGAGTCCGGAGCCTGGAACGTATCGGTTTATCCGGTATGTGAACACTTTGACAGCAGGACGACGAAAGACGAGTTCGTGGGAGCCTGGGAGGACAGGTTCTCGTACGAATACGTCAAGTCGGAGTTCGACGAAGCCATGGCCCTTGGGCGGCCATCCGACTTCTACCAGGAGCTTATGCTGCAAATTACCTCTGAAGAGGCACGCCTGGTTCCAGACAGCCATATCATGTGGTACAACAGGGATATCGTTCTCGAAAACAAGGAAGCCTTCAACTGGTATATCACGACCGACTTCGCGTCGTCCACCGGAAGGAAGGCGGACTTCTCCGTTATCTCCGTGTGGGCCTATGGAGCCAACAACGACTGGTTCCTTGTGGATGGGTGGCATGACAAGGTTTTGTTCAGCCAGGCGCTCGACAGGCTGTTTGATTTCGCATCTATGTACAAGACGAATCTTCTGGGTGTCGGAGTCGAGATATCGGCCCAGCAGAAGTCGTACATCTCCATCATTCAGGAGAAGCAGATCAGGGAACAGAGATACTTCACTCTTGCAACCAACACGGGGACGGATCTGGGAATACGGCCTGCATCCGACAAGTTCTCCAGGTTCAATCAGGTACAGCCGCTGTTTGCCAACCACAAGGTGTATTTTCCCAATGAACTCAAGAATGAACCGTATATGGTAGAATTGCTTACAGAGCTGAGGGGAGTCGACAGAGTGAACCCCAATCCGAAAAAGATAGGCTCTGCGCGGCATGACGATATTCTCGACACTATTTCCATGCTTACGGAAATGAGCCCGGTGGCTCCAACCTATCAACCGGACAATATAAAAAAGAGAGATGACGGCGTGTATATGCAAGACTACGAAGACGATGACGAATACGTCAGCTCATACTCATGGTAAAAGGTTTTTAAATGGAAGAAACTATCGAATCCGGCGAAGTATCGGGACAGATACAGCCAGTTGACCAGTCGTCTCTTCGCCTGAAGATAAAAAACGAAAAACAGGTTCTCGAAAACATCAAATCAGACTATAAAGATGCTGAAAAATTCAAAGAGGACAACGACTCCAGGATATCTGCATGGATGGATATATACAATTCTCGTCCATACGGAACGGAGAAGAAGGGTAAAAGCAGATATGTCTCATCCATGGTCAGGCAGCTTGTCGAGTGGCAGGTTCCGTCGCTCGTCGAACCATTCACTTCCGCCGAGGAGCCAGTGCAGTGCTCTCCTGTGACATACAGAGACGTAGATACCGCAAAGCAGGCCCAGACTCTCCTCAACTATCAGTTCACCAGAGGATTTCCGAGATTCACCTTTATGACGGACCTGTGCACTACAATTTCTACCGAAGGAACATGCTGGA
>JAOZOG010000014.1 GCA_029933395.1 Sulfurovaceae bacterium
GTGGACTAACATATGATCGCGGCCTAAAAGTGTTATACTTTTTCAGGATGCATCTGTCTCACTTAGCTGAGAGTCATGTGCCTTTTTATAAAAGGAGAACGAACATGCAACACAACACAATCATTAAAAGTATCAAAGCGTTGGAGATATTGGACTCCCGTGGTAATCCGACCGTCAGAGTGCTGATGTCTCTTGAAGACGGGACAAAAGTATCTGCTTCCGTTCCTTCAGGCGCGAGTACGGGTGAGTATGAAGCCGTAGAGCTTCGCGACAATGACCCTGAGCGTTATGACGGCAAAGGGGTTTGCAAAGCGGTCGCCAATGTCAATGAGAAGATCGCACCACACATCATAGGAATGGATGTGACCGAACAGACAAAGATAGACCACGCGATGATAGAACTCGATGGCACGGAGAACAAGTCCAATCTGGGAGCCAACGCCATTCTGGGTGTCTCGATGGCAGCAGCAAAAGCGGCGGCAGCCTCAAGCGGACTGGAACTCTACCAGTATCTTGGCGGTACGGATGCCAGACGTATTCCCGTACCGTGTATGAACATCCTTAACGGTGGAGAACATGCGGACAACAACGTGGACTTTCAGGAGTTCATGGCAGTGCCCGTAGGAGCGCCCAGTTTCAGTGAAGGGTTACGCTATGTGGCACAGACTTTTCATGCACTGAAACGCATTTTGGCTTCCAGAGGTTTGGCAACTTCGGTTGGAGACGAGGGCGGGTTCGCCCCTGACCTTAAGAGCAACGAAGAGGCGATGGAGCTTATCATTGAAGCGATAGAAGCAGCGGGATTTGAGCCGGGCAAAGACGTTATGATCGGCATTGACTCTGCGGCAACCTCTTTCTGCTCGGATAAAAAAGGAAACTACGATCTGAAATGGTCGGGAGCGGGGCATAAAACAAGTGATGATCTCATCACGCTTGCTAAAGTGTGGGTGGAGAAATACCCCATCATCTTCTGGGAAGATCCTTTGGCAGAAGAGGACTGGAAAGGGTTTAGGAAGTTCACTGCCGAGCTTGGAGACAAAATAGAAGTCATCGGAGATGATCTGTTCGTGACCAACACCAAATTCATCGCGCGCGGGATCAAAGAGGAGAGCGCCAATGCATCACTCATCAAACTCAACCAGATCGGTACAGTGACTGAAACCATCGAAGCGGTGAAGATGTGCCGGGACAATGGCTGGCGTTACCTCATTTCTCACCGTTCAGGTGAAACAGCTGATACCTTCCTGGCAGATTTTGCCGTAGCAATGGATGGAGGACATTTGAAGACCGGTTCTGCTTCAAGAAGTGAGAGACTGGCAAAATACAACCGTCTGCTTGAAATTGAGATGCTTCTGGAAGAGGAAGCGATCTACACCTGGAAATAAAGGGGCCAAAGATGATGAACAGTGACCCTTCAGTCAATGTGGCCATTCCAAAACTACCCAAAGAGATCAGCGGGCTGAAAGAGATATCGCTTAACTTATGGTGGACCTGGAATCCGCGCGGGAAAAATCTTTTTAAACTGCTGAATTCCTATTTGTGGAAAGAGAGTGGGCACAATCCTATAGCTATGCTTAAAAGCATGACACAGAATGAGTTGGACAGAGTGTGTAAAGATGAGTCTTTTATGCGTGAGTATCATTATGTCTACGACATGTTCCAAATGTATATCAGTGACAGCAACATTTATGCGGATGAGCCTTTGCCTGTGGCTTACTTCTGTGCAGAATACGGCCTGCATCACTCCGTACCGATCTACTCCGGAGGCCTCGGTTTTCTGGCCGGTGATATTCTGAAAGAGTCCAGCGATATGGGATTGCCCATGGTGGGAATAGGCTTTATGTATCCACAGGGCTATGTACGCCAGTTCATTGGCAGTGACGGCTGGCAGAACAGTGCGGAAGAACCGATAGAAAAAGATGTTGCACCCATTGAGAGAGTTCTGGATGATGATGGCAATCATTTCACCATAGAAGTACCTTTCATTGAACCGACTGTCTATGCCAGTGTATGGAAGATCAATGTCGGCAGGGTGACACTCTATCTTCTGGATACAGATATTGAGAAGAATGATCCCTGGGATCGTCAGATCTCATCAAGACTCTATACACCCGATATCAACCAAAGGCTGCGACAGCAGATCGTTCTGGGTATCGGTGGCTACAGGGTACTTGAAGAGCTTGGTATCGAATACTCTATTTTGCATCTGAACGAAGGGCATCCCGCTTTTGCACTTTTTGAGCGTGTACGGAATTTTATGGAAAAAGAGAATTTGAGTCTGGATGAAGCCATAGAAAAGGTCAAACAGACTTCAGTTTTTACGACACATACGCCATTGCAGGCAGCCACGGATGTGTACAATTTTGATATGATGAGTACTTCTTTCCGGGATTACTGGGAAAAACTGGGTATGAACAAAGAGCAGTTCATGCGTTTAGGGATCAACCCGGATGACCCCAATGCAGGGTTCAATATGACGGTTTTTGGGCTGAATATGTGTAACAACAGAAATGCTGTCAGCAAAAAACACAGTGAAGTGGCCACGGAGATATGGCAGCATGTACTGCCTGTTACCAATGGAAAAAAAGCAGTGATAGACCATGTCACGAACGGGGTACACCTTCCGACCTGGTTCGGTGACGAACTTTCAACTGCACTGATCACGTTGCTTGGCGAACAGTGGAGTTTCATACAGGATGATACGGCACTGTGGGGATTCATGAAAGAGATAAAAAACAAAAAACTCTGGAATATCTCCCAGAATTCCAAAGTGGCGATGGTAAACTTTATTCGTGAGCGTGTGCGTATCAAATATGCCAGGGAAGGGATCGACCCTGTGATCGCTATTGCGGAAGGTGTTCTGCTCGATCCGGATATTCTGACGATAGGGTTTGCGCGTCGTATGGCTGAATATAAACGTCCCGATCTCATACTGGAAGATCTGGACAGGCTGGAGAAGATACTCAACAACAGGGATAGACCGGTACAGATCATTTTTGCAGGAAAAGCACACCCTGCAGATATGACAGGTAAGAAAATACTGCAGCATATCTTTAAAGCTGCACAGGATGTGAGGTTCCACGGGCGTATTGCAGTTGTGGAAGACTATGGTGAGAATGTAGCGAAATATCTACTGCGTGGTGTGGATGTCTGGCTGAACAATCCTCAGATCCCTATGGAGGCTTGCGGTACGAGCGGTATGAAAGCCTCTCTTAACGGCACACTGCATCTCTCTGTCCCTGACGGCTGGTGGCCGGAAGGCTATAATGGAAAGAACGGCTGGAGCTTTGGGGCAGAACCTTCAGACAGAACAAAAGATGCCAATGCACTCTATGACCTTTTGGAAAATGAGATCGTACCGCTCTACTATGATGTGGATGACAAAGGGGTGCCGAACGGCTGGGTAGAGAAGATGAAAGAGGCGATGAGTACCATTTCTCCGGAATTCAGTGCGAGACGGATGATGAAAGACTATCTACGCAAGTTTTACATTCCTATCTCCAAAGAGTTACAAAATGATAAAAACAATAAAGGAAAGAAAAAATGAAAAAACGTATAGCGATTAACGGACTGGGCCGTATAGGCAATCAGGTATTGAGACACTACATTCACAACCTTCCCGAAAATTGTGAGATTGTGGCAGCAAATACTTCAAGCGTGGAAGATGCCGCTTACCTTTTACAGTATGACTCTGTACACGGCAGGGCGGATTTTCCTATTAGTACGGAAGAGAACAAGCTTATTATTGACGGGCATGAAATTACTATCGTCAGCAGCCACAATCCTCTGGAACTCCCCTGGAAAGATTTGAAGATAGATATCGTACTGGAGTGTACGGGACACTATACGGATGGGACACTTGCAGTACAGCACATTCAGGCAGGTGCAAAGAAAGTACTGATCTCGGCTCCCGGAAAAAATGTCGAGATGACCATTGTCAAAGGGGTGAACCATACTCAGTATGATGATACCAAACATCACATTGTTTCGAATGCATCCTGTACGACCAATTCTCTGGCTCCGGTCATGAAAGTACTTGAAGAGAATTTTGGTGTGGAAAATGCCATGATCACCACCACGCATGCCTACACCTCTACGCAGGTAACCGTAGATAAACGTGCCAAGAAACGCAGACGCGGACGTGCGGGTGCTATTAACATCATTCCGACCACAACGGGTGCGGCAATTGCGACGGTAGAGGTGATCCCTGCGCTTGAAGGAAAAATGGAAGCAATGGCATTGCGTGTACCGGTGCCTGATGGTGCCATTACCGAAGTGGTGGCTCTGTTGCAAAAAGAGGTGACGGTAGAAGAACTCAATGGTGTCTTTGCCAAAGCAGCAGAGGGTGAACTTGCGGGTATTCTGGAATTTACCACAGAAGAGATCGTCTCTTCGGATATTTTGGGGAATCTGCATTCGAGCATTGTTGACGGGTTGTCCACTGCAGTCGTTGGCGGGAAAATGGTCAAAGTCATGGTATGGTATGACAATGAGTATGGCTATTCACAGAGACTTTTGGAAGTGGCTGACTATATGGCTTCCAAAATGTCAAAGTAGGGTCAGAAAAGATGCTTAGCCCGTCAGCTGGAAAACCGGTACCCAAAAATGAGCTGGTCAATGTTGCTTCATTGCTGAGTGCCTACTATGAATATACACCCAACAGTGCTATTGAGGCAGAAAAAGTAGTTTTCGGTACTTCAGGGCACCGTGGAGGTGCATTAAAGAAAAGTTTTAACGAAGCGCATGTACTTGCGATAGCACAGGCGGTGTGTGAGTATAAAAAAGAGAAGGGGTACAATGGTGTGTTATATATCGGTAAAGATACCCATGCACTCTCCACTCCTGCACAAATGAGTACATTGCGTGTCTGTGCGGCGAACGGTGTACATGTTGCCATTTCGAAAGAGGATGCCTATACACCGACTCCACTGGTCTCTTTCGCCATTTTGGAACACAACAGAACTTCGGATGAAGCGGCAGACGGTATTGTCATTACCCCTTCTCACAACCCTCCACAGGACGGCGGTTTCAAGTACAATCCGCCCAATGGCGGACCGGCCGATACGGATGTGACCTCTGTCATAGAAAAAAGAGCGAACGAGATCCTTCAAAATGCGCTTAAGGATGTCAAAACCGTTAGTTATGAAGAGGCTTTGGCTTCGGAGTATGTCTGTGAGCATGATTTCATTGAACCTTATGTTGAGGCATTGGGTGAGATCGTCGATATGCAGGCTGTGCAGAAAGCAAATTTTAAAATGGCAGCCCATCCTCTGGGTGGTTCTTCCATTGAAGTGTATGAACGTATCAAATCCTGTTATGGGCTTGAGTTGGAGATCATTCATCCCTATGTGGATTTTACCTTCTCTTTTATGACTGCGGACCATGACGGGAAAATACGTATGGACTGCTCTTCTCCTTACGCCATGGCATCTTTGGTACAGCTCAAAGAGCAGTATGACCTGGCTTTCGGGAACGATACCGATTCGGACAGACACGGCATCGTGACACCCAAAGGCGGGCTTATCAACCCCAACCATTACCTCAGTGTGGCGGTCTGGTATCTCTTTACCCACAGGAAAAATTTCACCAAAGATCTGAAAGTCGGGAAAACCCTGGTTTCCAGTTCGATGATAGAGCGTGTCTGCCAAAGTCTCGGTGTGAACATCTATGAAGTACCTGTGGGCTTTAAATGGTTTGCAGACGGACTGTTTGACGGCAGGCTTGGGTTTGGCGGAGAAGAGAGTGCCGGAGCGGCGTATCTTCGCCAGAACGGACGTGTATGGACGACAGATAAAGATGGCATTATCATGACGCTGCTTGCTGCTGAGATCATGGCGGTAACGGGGAAAGATATTGCAGATATCTATGCTGAATTTGAAGAGAAATTCGGAAGATCCTACTATGCACGTATCGATGCACCTGCTACGGCGGAGCAGAAGAAGATCTTGAAAAACATGAATGAAGACTCTGTAACTGCCGAAACCTTCGGAGGTGAAAAGATAGAAAAGATCCTGACCCGTGCTGATGGCAATGGTGCCCCGATTGGCGGACTGAAAATTGTGACTGCGAATGCCTGGGTAGCGATGCGACCTTCGGGAACAGAAGAGATCTACAAGATCTATGCAGAGAGTTTTATTTCGGAAGAACATTTGAAAAGTATTCAGAAAGAGGCACAAAAAATGATGCAGGAATTATTTTTGTAAAACAACGTGAATTAAAAGGAGCGAAATATGAAAGCAGTAGTAATGGCAGGCGGTTTCGGTACAAGAATCCAGCCCTTGACACATTCAAGACCTAAACCGATGTTACCGATCATGAACAGACCGATGATGGAACATACGATGATGATGCTCAAAGAGCTGGGTATCACAGAGTTCATCGTGCTTTTGTATTTCAAACCTGAGATCATTCAAGAGTATTTTAAAGACGGAAGTGATTTCGGAATCAATATCAGCTATGTTATCCCTGATGATGACTATGGTACGGCTGGAGCTGTGAAACTGGCTCAAGAATATATCGGGGATGAGAATTTTGTCATTATTAGTGGTGACCTGGTGACAGATTTTGATTTTAAAAAGCTTTTTACATTTCACAAAAAGAAAAAAGCACAACTCTCCATCGGTCTGACTTCAGTGGAAAATCCGCTTCAGTTCGGTGTGGTCATCGCCAATGAAGAGAATGTCATAGAGAAGTTTTTGGAAAAGCCAAGCTGGGGAGAAGTTTTCAGTGATACGATCAATACGGGTATCTATGTGATAGAACCGGAGATATTGGAATTCATCCCTGAAGGTGAAAATTTTGACTTTGCCAAAGACCTCTTCCCATTACTGATGGAACAGAAGATACCACTGATGGCCTATAACCTGAAAGGGTACTGGCGTGATGTCGGCAATCCGCAAAGCTACAGGGAAGTGTATGAAGATATTTTCAACCAGGAAGTCAAGTTCAAAATACCCGGAAAAAAGAAGAAATATCCAGATGGTGTGCTCTATTCACTGGGAAAGAACAAAGTGGATGATTCTGTTGAAATTATAGGTACCGTGCTTTTGGGTAACAATGTCACCATTAAGAAAAATGTAAAACTGACCAATACTGTTATTGGAGACAATGTCACGATCGGAGCGTCAAGCAAGATAAAGAACAGTGTTTTCTGGGAAGAGATCAAAGTGGGTAAACATCTTCTGCTGGACAACGGTGTCATCTGTAACCATAACTTCATCGATAGAAATGTGACAGCTACTTCGGGCCTTATTTTGGCTGAAAACTGTGAAGTAGGTGAACTGGCACGTTTTGACAAAGATGTGACCATCTGGCCTGACAAGAAAATAGAGCCTGCATCGATTGTGACAAGCAACCTGATACTGGGAAGCAAATACAAAAACTCCATTTTTGAAGACGGCAGCGTTTATGGAAAAAGCAATATAGAGCTTTCCTGTGAAATGGCCACAAAACTGGCAGAAGCGTTCGGGTCTCAGCTCTCTCCGTTTTCAACAGTGGTTGTCGGACGGGACCACGACAAAAATTCACGTATGGTAAAACGGGCTTTTCTGGGAGGCCTTCTCTCGTCTGGTATCAATGTACTGGACCTGAAAGAAATTCCGCCTTCCGCACTGCGCTATACACTTGCCAATGACAGCTCTTTAAGTGCGGGTGTGCATTTTAAACGCTGTCTGAACGATACGGCAAGCTCTGAAATAACACTCTTTAACGATGAAGGTATGAAGATCCATTCCGATTTTGCCAAAGCTGTTGAAAAAGCATTTTTTACCGAAAAATTCCGCAGGGTGGATTATGACAAAATAGGCCATATCAGTGATACCCACTACAACTTGGAATGTACGAATTATCAGCACAGTATTATAGATAAGATCGATCACCGGATCGTTAAACATGAGAATTTCAAAGTAGTGCTTGACCTTATGCACGGTACTACCATCGATATTTTTCCAAAGATCATCAATACGATACTGGTTGAAAATGTGATGCTCAACTCCTATTATGATGCCAATAAACTTTCCAATATTTCCATTCTGGAAAACAAGTCATTTTCCACAGTTTCCAATATTGTGCAGTGCCTGGCATATGATATGGGTGTGATCGTCTATCCCAATGCTCAGAGACTTGTACTGGTCAGTGATGAAGGTACAGTTCTGAGTAAAGTAGAAGCACTCTACGCGGTACTTGAACTTCTGAACCTCGATGCAATGAATCAAAAGAAAAAAGTTTTTTTACCTGTCTGGGCACCTGATATGCGTGAATTTAAAAATCTCATTATCGAAAAGGGAGTGTATGCCAATTTCAAAGCGGAAAAACTCAAAAAGTATGATCTTCTGGCTACGGTAGACGGCAACTTCACCTTTACCGAATTTTCCTATACGCGTGATGCCATATATGGGAGTTTAAAGATTATGGAGCTTTTGAGTACATACAAAGTCAAGCTTTCACAGCTTGTGGAAGCTCTGGAGACTTTCTACTACAAAGAATTCAAGGTGGACTGTCCCCAGAAACTCAAAGGCAGGATGATGCGAAAATTTCTTGAGTACTCCAAAGGTAAAAAATCATGCTCCCAAGTAGGTGTCAAGATATGGGAGGCGGAAAATGACTGGGTATTGATGATCCCTGACCAGTACAGCGAGCATCTCAATCTTTATATTCAGGCGGCAGATAAAGAAGCGGGTGAAAAACTCTATGATTTCTATACACAAAAGATAGACCTGTGGTCAAAAGAAGGGTAGGAAGGGTATTTTGAATCTCTGTTTCCTTTGGCATATGCATCAGCCTGACTACCGTGACACAGAGGGTGTTATGCAGATGCCATGGGTCTTCCTGCATGCGATCAAAGATTATTATGATATGCCGTGGATAGTGAGCAGGCACAGCGGTTTGCATGTTACTTTCAGCATCACTTCGCCTTTGATAGCGCAGTTGAAACTTTACTATGAAAACCCGGAACAGGCTGACAGATTTTTATCGCTCTGGATCAAAGATCCCGCAATGTTGAAAGAAAATGAGCGAAACTGGCTGGCAAAGATCTGTAAAAGTTCCCAAATGGATACAATGGTTTCGCAGTTTCCAAAATATAAAGCCCTCTATGTGCAGGAGGACTTCAGCAATGATGAACTGCTTGATCTGGAGATGCTTTTTATCCTTTCCTGGTGCGGTACCTATCTGCGTCGGAACAATGAGACTGTTTCAGCGCTCATTCAAAAACAACAGAATTATACATCTGAAGATAAGAAAATGCTATTGGTTACGCTGTCAGAATTCATTGCTACCATTCTGGAGTTTTATAAAACATTGAACGATCAGGGAACGATCGCACTCTCGACCACACCTTTTTATCATCCGATTTTACCTCTGTTGATTGATATGCAGAATGCAAAAAAAGCCAACAGCTTAACAAAGATACCGGATAACAGTATCTCTTTGAAAGAGGATGCTGCCTTGCATGTCAAAAAGGCACAAATACTGTTTAGGAAAACATTCGGAAAAGAGCCAAAAGGTTTTTGGCCTGCGGAAGGTGCGGTTGACGAAAAAAGTGTTGCTTTGCTGGAATCTTTGGGAGTTCAATGGATAGCAACGGATGAAGCGATCTTGTACCGTTCCTTGAAAAGCGATCAGAAAGAACATATCTACAAGCCTTACAGGTACAATAATATGCTGATAGGATTCAGAGACCATTCCCTGAGTGACAAGATAGGATTTGAGTACCGATACAAAGAGACAAATGAAGCAGCAGCTGATTTTCTTTCAGAACTTCAAAAGATAGAAAACAGCAACGGTAATGCAACGGTATTTGTCATTCTGGATGGGGAAAATGCCTGGGAATTCTATCAAAACAACGGTTATGATTTTTTGGAAGCACTTTACAGTGGTTTAGGGAAGGCAAAGTGGTGTCGTACTCTTACAATGGACAGTCTTAAAACAGTTGAGGCTGAAACACTGGAAACCTTGGCAGCTGGCAGCTGGATCAACGGTACGTTCGATACCTGGGTTGGGCACAGAGAAAAAACAAGAGCCTGGGAACTGCTCTTTTTAACCAAAAAAGATTATGAACACCATATGGATATTTTAGAAGAATCAGTATGCTCCAGAATCAGTGAACGCTTTTTGGTAGCCGAATCTTCCGACTGGTTCTGGTGGTACGGCGATGATCACCACAGTGTGTTCGATGAGGAGTTCGATATCCTTTTTAGAAATAACCTCATTGCTATTTACCGTCTCATGGGCCTTGTCCCACCGAACGATCTTTTCGTACCTATTGTAAAGAACAAAAGCAGCGGCAATTTCTGGATAAAGCCGCAGGCAGATATCAGCCCGATGATCAATGGGAAAAGAGATTCATTCTTTGAGTGGATGGGATGCGGTGTCATTTATGAAGATAAACTTTTTTCAACAATGGACAGAGAAAGGGGACCTGTGAAGACGATCTACTATGGACAGGATAGGGAAAAACTCTATTTCGCCTTTGAAGGTGAGATAGCTTCTTTGTGTAAAACAGCGTTTTTGGCTATGATGATAGATCCTGTCGGATTGAAGGTGAAAGTTCCTTTTGGAAAGAAAGAGGTTTTGGCTGAAAATATCAAAATCAAAGCGGCATGCGGGGAATGGCTGGAACTTAGCATCGATAAAGCGGGGTTGGAGTTGGAAACAGTTTTACTGCGATTCGAGATAGAAGATGAGAGTGGTGCATTGCAGACATTACCCAGCTTTGGAGAACTTGCGATAGATATGAATGATGATTACAGTCAAAACTGGTTTGTGTAAGGAGAAGGGACCATGAAAAAAATAGCTTTACTTTTCGGTATCCATATGCACCAGCCCGTCGACAATTTTGATGAAGCGGTAGACAAAGCGGTAAAGCGCTGTTACATGCCTTTCTTTGAAACAATGGTACGCTATCTTGATTTTAAATTCTCTCTGCATTGCAGCGGCTGGCTGCTTGAAAAGATACGTTTGGAGTATCCGTCACTTTTTGAAAATATGCAGTATCTGACACAGCAAGGCAGCATAGAGTGGTTCGGGGGAGGGTACTATGAGCCTGTACTCAGTGCCATTCCTTCACGAGACAGAAAAGCACAGATAGATAAACTCAGTTCTTATATTAAAAAATATTTTGACATAAGGCCACAGGGACTCTGGCTGACAGAAAGAGTATGGGAAGCTTCTTTAGTAGAAGATCTGAATGCCTGTGGTATACGCTATGCGATGGTGGATGACTACCATTTTGTCAGCAACGGATATGATGATAAAAAGATGAACGGCTACTATACGACTGAGGATAATGGCAAGACACTGGACCTTTTCCCCATTGCAAAAGCGTTGCGTTATGCACTGCCTTTTCATGAAGTAGAAGAGGCACTGCAGAGCATATGTGCTTATGGGAACAAAGAAGATGCAGCGGCGATCATATTTGATGATGCAGAAAAATTCGGACTTTGGCCCGATACACATACATGGGTCTATGCAGAGAAATGGCTTGAAACATTTATAAAAGCAGTGCTGAAACACCCTTTTATTATTACGGAACACTACGGTATCTACAGAAAGAAGAACCGTTCTTTAGGGCTGGCGTATCTCGACAACTGCTCTTACATTGAGATGGGAGAGTGGAGTCTACCGCTTAAACAGGCTGAAGCACTGAAGCAGATAAAAGAGAGAGAAAAGGACTATCCCTTCAAAGGGGGTATCTGGAAAAACTTCTTTGTCAAATACCATGAAAGCAACTATCTGCACAAGCGTATGCTTTCACTGAGCCTCACGCAGAAAGATTTTGATGAAAAGACGCTTGATGCTCTCTACAGGCTGCAAACCAATGATGTCTTCTGGCATGGGGTGTTTGGCGGTTTTTATCTGCCTAGCCTGCGGGACAATGCCTATAAGTACCTGCTTGAAATTGAGAAGGAAAATGTAGAAAAAGAGAGAAGCTTTCATGTGGGAGATATTGACTTTGACGGTTTTGAAGAACTTAAGGTACTCGACAGGGAAATGAGCATTGTTCTGAGTGCTGCCCAGGGAGCACAGATGGTGGAGTTTGCCCTTCTGGAAAGTGCTTTCAACTGGCAAAATACTATTATGCGCAGAGAAGAAAGCTACCATCGTGACCTTTTGGAAGCACTCCTACATGTTGTACCTAAGGAAGAGACAGGGAAGCAGGAAGGCGTAGCCACGATCCATACACGCCAAAATACTGTAGATGCTTCGCTGGCTGAAGAACTGGTGTATGACTGGCATGCAAAGAATTCTTTTATAGAGCATTTTTCACAAGAGCCATTTACACTGGAGAATTTCAAGTCTGCTGCTTTCATGGAGATCGGTGATTTTGCCAATCAGCCTTTTGTTTTGAAAAAGAAAAAGTTCATACGTAATGGCGGTATCTATCTGAAAGAGCGTTCTTATCGGGCAAGACTTCAGAAAAAATACCGTTTTGATGAAGCGATGATCACCCTGAAAAGTACATTTGAAACAAAGTATTCGCAGAAGCTCTATTTTGCAGAGGAGTTCAATTTGCACTTTGCACATCCCCAAAAGGTAACGTTCAACGGTAAATATGTGCAGGATGGATGGTATGAAGAAGGTGTAAGAAAGTTGGTGATCGTTGATGACTTTACAAAGAAAAAACTGATCATCCGAAGCAGTATGGAGGGTACTGTATTTGCCTACATTCTTCATACAGTTTCAAAATCGGAAACAGGCTACGAAAAGATAGCACAGCAGATCAGTTTTATCTTTACCACAGCGTTTGCTTCTGCATTGGCACTGGAAATTTCCCTAAAGGTAGAAAATGTCTGAAATACGATTTGACAGCATCCGGAACAGGTATGTCATCATCGCGCCTGAACGCGAACACCGCCCGAGTATGCCCAGGAAAGATTTTTTAACGACATCAAAAGAAACATGTCCTTTCTGTGAAGAACATGAAGATCTCACACCCCCGGAAATCTTTGCCATTAGAGACAACGAACCTAACACAAAAGGGTGGAAAACACGGGTCGTTCCCAACCTCTATAAAGCAGTACAGATCGAAGCAGAGGTACTTTCTCACAGAGAGGGTATGTTTGAGGCTTTCAACGGATTTGGTGCGCATGAGATCATCATTGACACGCCGTGTCACAGTTGTACAATAGCTGAGCTTGACAGAGAAGCTGTGGAAAACTGGCTTTGGACGATGGTAGTGCGTATGAAAGATCTGCGCAAGGACAAGCGGCTGGTTTCTTTGAACATTTTCAAGAACAGCGGACAGAATGCAGGGGCGACACAGGCACATCCCCATACACAGCTTATAGCGCTTCCGGTGATGCCGGAGAACCAACTGGAGTTTCTGCAGAGAAACCAGAAGTATTACCACGTACACGGACGGGGGATCGTTGAAGATGTTGTCCTGAATGAAAAACTGGCAGAAGAGAGAGTGATCGCTGAGAGAGACTCCTTCATCGCCTACTGTCCCTATGCCAGTTTTTTTGCCTTTGAAGTGATCATCGCGCCGGTAAAAGTGATCAGCGGATTGGACAGATGCAGTGAAGAAGAGAGAAGTGACCTTGCATTGCTTCTTAAAAGTGTTTTTGAAATGCTTGACCGTCAGTTGAACAGATATGACTATAATATTGCCGTTGTTTCGGCACCACTGAATACAAATTTTGAGACGGAAAGCTATATGGAAGAGATAGATCAGAACTTTACCTTCTATCTGCGTATCATGCCCCGTATCTATACTTTAGGCGGTTTTGAGCTTTCTACAAAGACAGCTATCAACAGTGTGGCACCCGAAAAATGTGCCAAGTTGCTGAGGGGAGAGTAGGATGAGAGTACTTTTTGCTGCCAGCGAGATATTCCCCTATGCAAAAACAGGCGGTTTGGCAGATGTTGCCTATGCATTGCCTCTGGCACTGAAAAAAGTTGTAGAGATCTCCCGGGTGATGCCTTTGTATGGCTTTATGAACAGGAAGAGTTACACCCTGTACGATAACTTTACGGTGACGCTGCGGGGAGAACACTACGCTGTGGCGATCTACTGCAAAGAGGAGAGGGGAATCATCACCTATTTTGTCCATGCTCCCTACCTGAGCGAAACAGAACATCTTTACGGGGATGCTTCGGGAGACTATGCGGACAATGCCCTGCGATTTGGGATCTTCTGTATGGCGATCGTAGAACTGGGCATACGGCTCAATATTACACTCATTCACCTCAACGACTGGCATACGGCGCTGGTCGCACTGTATGTTGAATCGTATGCATTGAATATTAAAACAGTTTTTACCATTCACAATCTTGCCTATCAGGGGATCTTTGAAAAAGAGAGCCTCAAAACGCTGGGAATAAGCCATAAATACTTTAGCATAGAGGCGCTGGAGTTTTACGGAAAGGTCAATTTTATGAAAGCGGGTATTGCCTTTGCCGATGCAGTTACCACCGTAAGTCCCAGTTATGCCAGAGAAATACTGACTGAAAAATTCGGTTGCGGATTGGACGGTTTTCTCAAAGTACATGACAAAAAAATTACAGGTATCCTCAACGGCATTGACTATGAGATGTTTCCTCCACTACAGAAAAAAGAGAGCAAAGTCAAAACAAAACGGCTTTTCTGTGAGCGATTTGGGTTCAAGGACCCAAGTCTGCCGCTTTTTGTGATGGTGAGCCGTCTGGTAGCACAAAAAGGAACTGAGCTTCTCCGAGATGTGTTCAAAGCATTGGCAGATGAAGAGATCAACCTTTTCATATTGGGAGAGGGGGAGCAGGAGTATTGCACCTTTTTGGAAGAACAGACGGAGAAATATAACAATTTCGCTTTTTTTCAGGGCTATGACGAGCGCCTTTCCCGTGAGACCTATTTGGCATCGGATTTTCTGCTGATGCCGTCTCTGTTCGAACCCTGTGGTCTCAACCAGTTCATTGCTATGCGTCAGGGCAGTATACCGGTCGTGCATGCAGTGGGTGGACTCAGAGACAGTGTGCATGAAGCACAGGCAATATGCGGAAGAGGGATCACCTATGAAGGACAGAACTCCAAAGAATTTCTTTATGCCGTAGAGCGGGCGAGCCTGCTGTACGAAGAGAAAAAAGAGATGGAGCTTATCAGTACTTTCAATCTCGCATGTGATTTCTCTTTTGACAAGAGTGCACAACAGTATTACCGTATCTACAGGGGGCTTCTATGACCCTGGGTATCGATATTGGCGGAAGCTATCTGCGCTATGAGATCAGAGATGGAGAACGCTCTCTGCAGCATGGTATTTTGAAAAGTAGAGAGATCGGTCTGTGTACTTTCATAAAAGAGATGTTGCAGGAAGAAAAAGCCATTGATACAGTTGCTGTCTCCTATGCGGGACAGGTGCAGAACGGGACTATTTTGTCGGCTCCCCATATTGATGTGGATGAAAGGGGTATTAAAGCAACAGTTGAAAGAGACTATGATGTGGAACTGCTGATAGAAAATGACCTTAACTGTGCCGTCATGGCAGAAGCGCAGCATTATGATTGTGATACGATCGCTGCACTCTCTGTGGGTACCGGTCTGGGACTGGGAGTAGTGGACAGCGGCAGGCTGATCAGAGGAGAAGAGGGGATGGCAACAGAACTGGGGCATATGCCTTATATGGAAAGTCCGTTTGTCTGCAGCTGCGGGAAAAACAACTGCATAGAACTCTACTGTTCCGGAAGCGGGCTGGCACATTGGAAAAAGCACTATGGACTTGACCCGGCATTGACGCTTGAGATATTGGAGCAAAGCAGTCAAAGAGAAGCACAAAAGATATACGAAGCATTTCATGAAGCATTTTTACATGCAGCAGGAACAGCCGTAACGCTTTTTAATCCCCAAATGCTTATTCTGGGCGGTGGCATAGGCAAAAATGAAGCCTTGCGTCTTAAACTAGAAGAGAAGCTGGACACTTACGCTTTTCCCTTGGGTGTGAAAAATCTCAAGATCGTGCTTTCAGAACTGGAAAATGCTTCACTGGAAGGTGCATTTTTACTAAAGGAATATCATGTCTGAAAAATTGAAAATCGTTTTTGCGGCGGCAGAAGTTGTGCCGTTTGAAAAAACGGGCGGATTGGCTGATGTGGCAGGGGCACTGCCCAAAGCTTTGGAAAAACTGGGACATGAGATCATTGTTGTGATGCCTAGATATTATGATATTGATCGTGCGGCACTTGAAAAACTGCCTGCTCCTCTGGGGGTTCCTATGGGAAGCAGGGGGGAGTTCTGGGCAGCAGTGTACAAAACAACGCTTCTGCAAAGCAAAGTGGAGATCTATTTTATAGACTATGAAGCCTATTTTGGAAGAAGCGGCCTGTACGGTGATGCTGCTGGCGGTTACACGGACAATGACGAGCGGTTTGTATTCTTCTCCAAAGCAGTGCTTCAGTTGTGCAAGATGCTTTGTTTTACTCCAGATATCATTCATGCCAACGACTGGCATACCGCTGCACTGCCTCTTTTGGCAAAGACACGCTTTGTGCATGATTTTGCCTATACGGCTTCTGTGCTGACCATCCACAACCTTCAACATCAGGGCTACTGCCATAAAAGTATTGTGGATGTCATGGAAGTGGGCTGGGAGCATTTCAATCCGCATGAACTTGAAAGCCTTGATGCGGTCAATCTGCTTAAAGGTGGTATTGCCGCAGCAGATGCTGTGACGACCGTATCGAAAAAATATGCACAGGAGATACAGACACCGGCATTTGGGTTCGGGCTGGACGGGCACATCCGGGCACACAGTCATAAACTTTTTGGTATTTTGAACGGGGTGGACTATGAAGAGTGGAACCCCGCAAGCGACAGCTATCTGCCTGTCACTTACGATGTAGACGGCATGTCCGGAAAGCAGGTATGTAAAAAAACGCTTCAGGAGAACTTTGGACTGCCGGTACTCCCTGAGGTTCCCCTTATCGGTTTTGTAGGACGCTTTGTGGAGCAAAAAGGCATAGAACTCATTGCTGCCGCCATTCACGGACTGCTGGACCATGATATACAGGTCGTTATGCTTGGTACTGGAGAGCAATGGGCGGAAGCATTTTTCTCGGAAGTGGCGTATCATCGGAAAAACTTTGCTCTGCATGTAGGCTATTCCAATGCCCTGGCACACCAGATAGAAGCAGGAAGCGATATGTTTCTGATGCCTTCACTCTTTGAACCCTGCGGACTCAACCAGATCTACAGCCTGCGCTACGGTGCCCTGCCCATCGTCCGTGCAGTGGGTGGACTAGATGATACGATCGTTAATTACGATGCGGTACATGGGACCGGTAACGGTTTCAAGTTCTACGATGCTGCGGTTGAAGCGCTTTACCATACGGTTCTATGGGCTGCAGGTGTATATAGAAATGAAAAAGAAGCGTTTGAAAAAATGCAGCGCTATGCAATGCAGGAGCACTTCAGTTGGGAAGATGCCGCTGTTGAATATGAAAAAGTATACCGTTTTGCTCTGGAGCGAAAGAACGGAAAGGAAACATAATGGAATATACATTCTTTTACGATGTAACGCGTTTCACTGAGCTGGACATTTACCTCTTTAAAGAGGGGACACACAGTGAACTGTACAAACATCTGGGTGCACACCCTATGCAGAGAGATGGACGAGAAGGTGTCTATTTTGCTGTCTGGGCACCCAATGCCAAAAGTGTCGCAGTAGAGGGAGATTTCAACCGCTACAACAAATCATCGCATCCCCTGCGTCTCCGAGTGGACGGTTCGGGCATCTGGGAAGGTTTTATTGAAGGGATTGAAGCGGGCAGTACCTACAAATACTATATTGATTCCGATAACGCCCATGCCAACAGGGAAAAAGCCGATCCTTTTGCTTTTTATGCTGAGTGTGCACCGGGTTCCGCATCGAAGATATGGAGTCTTGACGGGTATGACTGGCAGGATGCCTACTGGATGAAACATAGGGCCAAAAAGAATTCGCACAGAGCCCCTATTTCGATCTATGAGGTGCATCTGGGGTCATGGCGAAGGAAAGTGGAAGAGGGAAATCGCTTCTTGACCTATATAGAATCTGCAGAACTGCTTGCCGAGTATCTGGTAGAGATGAACTACACCCATGTGGAGCTGATGCCGGTAATGGAACACCCTTTTGAAGGCTCCTGGGGGTATCAGACCACAGGGTACTTTGCACCGACGGCGCGCTACGGTACGCCGCAGGAGTTCATGACATTTGTTGACACGATGCACCGGCATGACATTGGTGTCATTCTGGACTGGGTTCCCTCCCACTTTGTCACGGACGGCCACGGGCTGATGAACTTTGACGGTACCTGTCTTTACGAACATGCCGACCCTCGAAAAGGCTACCACCCTGAATGGAAGAGTGCCATTTTCAACTACGACAGGAACGAAGTACGGGCCTTTTTGGTGAGTTCGGCGAAGTTCTGGCTGGAGATGTATCATGTTGACGGGATTCGTGTGGACGGTGTCGCCTCCATGCTCTACCTTGACTATGCCAGAGAAGAGGGAGAGTGGGTGCCCAATGAAGACGGCAGCAATGTCAACCGCGGTGCTGTTACCTTTCTCAAGCAGCTCAATACCACGGTGTATGCGGATTTTTCAGACATCATTATGAGTGCCGAAGAATCGACCAACTACAGCATGGTAACGGGGAGGGTTGACAAAGGCGGACTGGGGTTCGGCTACAAATGGAACATGGGCTGGATGCATGATATTTTAAAATATATGAAAGTCGATCCGCTTTTCAGACTGCACAACCACAAAGACCTGACCTTCAGTTTCGTCTATATGTTCAATGAAAACTACATTCTTCCTCTAAGCCATGACGAAGTGGTACACATGAAAGGTTCTCTGGTCAACAAAATGCCGGGAAACAATGAAAAGAAGTTTGCCAACCTGCGTGCGCTGTATGCGCTCATGACGGCACATCCGGGAAAAAAACTGCTCTTTATGGGCGGGGAATTCGCCCAGTTCAACGAATGGCACTATGAAACAAGCCTAGACTGGCATCTGCTGGCCTATGAGGGACATCAGGGTGTACAGACCTGTGTAAGAACACTGAACAAACTTTACAGAGAGGAACCTTCACTGTACCGCAATGATGTGGAGAATGAAGGATTCTCCTGGATAGAAGAGAATGACTATACTGCCAATGTCATCGCCTTTGTACGCAAGGGTGCCCGAAACCAGAAACCGATCGTCATCATCTGCAATTTTGCAGACAAAGAGCACCGAAACTATCCTGTTGGGCTGCCTTCAAAGGGAGTTTATCAGGAAATTTTCAATTCCGACCAGAGGGTATTTGGCGGAGAGAGTGAAGCACTTCGTGAGCTGAAGTCGAAAACAAAAATGTGTCATGGACGCAAAAACAGTTTGGAGATCACCCTGCCGCCTCTGAGTGTGGTTTATTTGAAAAAAGTAAAATAAGGGAGAAATATCATGATAGCGTATGAAGATGATTTTGTATGGGGACTTGAGCCTACTTTGGAAAGAAAGATGGCAGAGAGTTATGAAAAGATCATGTGTGAAAAAGAGCAGGGTGTTTCGGGCTATTTTACACTGGGAGAAGAGACGCTGCCGCTTATGGAAGAGGCACGCAGCTATGCCGCATCCAACACATTTATACAGCAATGCGACACCATTGTTATCATCGGAATCGGGGGTTCTTCTCTGGGAACCAAGGCGATCGATTCCATGTTGAAACACCGGAGCGGAAAGATCAAACGGATGCTCTTTCTGGAAAACCCAGATGAGATAGACCTCTCGGAAAAGCTGGCATCGATAACGAAGGAGAAGACACTCTTTATTGTGGTATCAAAATCAGGTTCGACCATAGAGACGATCTCCATTTTCAAGGAGATCCTTGCTTACTTCTCTTTGGACTATGCAGGAGCAGACAAAGAGCAGATCATTGCTATTACGGATGAAGATTCCGTACTGGATAAATTTGCAAAGCATTACAGTATAGAGGTCTATCATATCCCCAAGAATGTCGGCGGCCGTTTTTCGGTACTCAGTGCCGTAGGCATCGTTCCTTTGACTTTGGCAGGCTACAACACAGAAGGCATTCTTAAAGGTGCATCAGCAATGTCCAAAAGATTTTTCAGTGGAAAAGAGAAGCATTTGCTAAAAAAAGCTGCTCTGCTGACAGCGCACAGCAAAGAAGCACCCATCAACGTACTTTTCTCCTATGCCAACTGTCTGGAAGATTTTACCAAATGGTATGTACAGCTCTGGGGAGAATCTCTGGGAAAAATAGACAGTGATGGAAAACATACGGGACTGACTCCTATCGGGCATATCGGTTCGGTGGACCAGCACTCTTTTTTACAGCTGATCATGCAGGGGCCCAGAGACAAGACAGTGACTTTTATTAAATTGGAAAGTTTTCAAAAAGAGATGAAGATTCCGGATATCTCTTTGAAATTCATTGAAAAAACGGATTATATCAACGGCTACAGTTTCAATGAACTCATAGATGGAGAGTGTGAAGCGACCAAAGAGAGTATCAGAAAACAGGGGATCAATGTCGATATGATCGTACTGGATGCGATCACTGAAAAAAATATCGGGGAGTTGATCATGTATTATGAACTGCTTACCTCTTTATGTGGGATCATGATGAAGATCAATACCTATGACCAGCCCGGTGTCGAGATAGGAAAACAGATCTTGCAGAAGAGATTCAAGTAAAATTCCAGGAAAAAATGATGTTTTTTCCGATTGTGTTACCTGATTAACACATTTTAAATGAAAAAAAGTGCTATACTTAATATTATTTTAAAGGAGCAAAAATGGCAACGGTGATCTCATACGGTGCAGCGGAGGTGGTGACAGGTTCATGTCATC
>JAOZOG010000485.1 GCA_029933395.1 Sulfurovaceae bacterium
GACCAAAAAATAGAGAATCACGATCGCCGGAAGATAGTCGAAGAGTTTGAACTGATAGCGTCTGTCAACATAAACAATCATCGAAGCAAGGAAAATGAGCAGTGAGAGATAGGCAAAACCATTTTCAATCATTTCAACCTCCCTAAAACAGTGTGTCATCATACTCAAAATCTGCTTCAAAGTTCAGCTGTTCACCGTATGTTAATCAAAAAATCCTATTATCATATTATAAAATAAAAATAGGGTTATATCATAATGAATAAACAGATATTGTTCGCTTTTCTTCTTTCCGTACAAGGCCTTCTTATGGCAGACTACACACTGATAGATGCCGGACGAACTCCCAGCAGAATAGACCATATGCCCAAAGGCAAGATCGCCGATTTGAAGAAAATTCCACAGGATCCTTCCTATTATGCCAAGCAGTTCAAGGCAGTTCCATACAGCAAACAACTCGAGTGGGACAAAGAGTACAATGAAAAATACTTCGCACCTTGGACTCTCAGCAAAATCGATATACCTGTCGATGAAATGGCATGGCCTTTCCGTTCTGTCAGAAGGACAAAAATTTATACCAGCAAAGGAAAGGTGATCTCCTCATCGATCTACGAACAGTGGATCAAAAATGCCAACTTCTCCAAACTCGATACAGCCCATCAGTGGGGAATCACAACCAAACATGTCAATGTGCGTGCTCTGCCTACTGTCTACTCCTTTTATCACAATCCCAAAAAGGTCGGTGAAGGCTTCCCTTTTGACTATAACCAGAATACCTCTTATCATCTCAATACCCCACTCTATATTTCGCACTACTCCCGTGACGGAAAGTGGGCTTATGTACGTGGCTCTGCGGCGTACGGATGGATAAAAACATCCAGTATGGCACTGGTGGACAATGATTTCATCAGACGATTCAAAAATAACCATTATGCCATCGTGATCAAAGACAATCTCAAACTCTATCACGACAAAAAATATCTCTCTCCGATAAAACTGGGGACAATTTTTCCTATCACCAAGAGTCGAAAAAATCAAAAAGAAAACGCCTATCTCTTCGCTATCAGGGGGAAAAACGGCAAAGCAACCCTTCAGGCTGCAGAAGCTCAAAAACCCGGACTGATTGCCAAAAAGCCGATCCCGATGACACCCAAAAATACGGCGATGATCGCCAGACAGTTTTACAATGAACCCTACGGATGGGGCGGACTGCTGCAGACCAGAGACTGCTCCTCCTTTACCAAAGACTATTTTGCACCGTTCGGCATCTTCCTTCGCCGAAACTCCAGCAAGCAGGCAAGAGACGGAAACTACTGCAGTATCAGAGGCATTCCCAAAAGCAAGAAGAAAAAGACTATCATCTCCCAGGCCAAGCCTTTCCGGTCGATGCTCTATGTGCCGGGACATATCGTCCTCTATCTGGGACAATACAAAGGTGAGCCTGTCATTATGCATACCTACTGGGGTGCCAGACTCAAAAATGGCAACAAGAAGATTCTCGGCCGCACCGTGATCACGACGACCGAGCCCGGGAAAGAGCTGAGAAATATCAAAGAGA
>JAOZOG010000486.1 GCA_029933395.1 Sulfurovaceae bacterium
CAATACGGTCATCCATTGCCGAGAGCCGATGCTGGATCGTCTGAAGGGAAGGGTGTTTCTGCAAAGAGTGATCGATAAGCCGGTCGATACTTTGTGCCTGTATTACCCCGCAGACAATAAGGGTAATGAGAAATATGCGCATGATTTCCGTCCTCAGTCGTTTATTTCATATATTGTACAGGATTTATGTGTAAGAAGTGTGCATATGGGAGGTGGTTGATAGTGATAGTTTTTGGAGAGTGAGGAAGGAGGCCGGCTCTTGCCGCCGGCCTTCCAATGGGAGAAAAGGTTTTTATTCTTTTCCGTGTCGGAACCGCTTGTTCTATGTATGAAGTGTGCAGGAAGGATGCACACTGCATACACACTATTCACTTATAATGCGGATGTACAGAGAGTGAAACCTCTGGAAAACCAAAGGTTGTAAATAACCTAAATTTAAAGGATCAAAAATGAAAAAAGTAGTTTTGGCAAGTATTCTTGCACTTGGATTGGGATTCGGTTCTGCTCAGGCAGAGAATACAGCGGCAGTAGAATTGGAACATGCCAATAAAACAGCGACAGGCATCGACAGTACAGATGCTGATATGTCAAAAATGAAAGCAGCCGGCAAATGTAATGCAGGACAGACAGGCAAGATGAAACCACAAATGACCAAGCCTGCCAAAAAACCGACAAAAGCGGAACTCGAGCTTGAACATGCGAACAAGTTGTCAACAGGTATGGACAGTGTTCAGGGTGATATGGGCAATATGAAAGCACAGGGTAAATGCAATACCGGCAAATGATCACTCGGAACGCTTACGGCCTTTCAGCAGTTTTTCTGCCCGCTTCGTAACTCTCCTCCCCCCACAGAAGGCCCGTAGATACGGGTCCTGTTTTTCCACTCAAGTATTTTTATCGACACTATACACACTCTATGCACGCAGTTTCACTATCATGATCATAATGAATAAAAAGGATTGACTATGATTCAAAGAGTAAAAGATCCTGTTTGCGGGATGGGTATCTCCGAACATACGAAGTTTCACACTGAATATGCAGGGGAAACCTATTATTTCTGTTCCATACTCTGCCAGGAGAAGTTTGAGAAGCATCCGGGAGAATATATGCATGAAGAAGGGACACAGGAAAGCTGTAACAGCTGCAGACCTTCGGAGAGTACGATACCTACACACGATCAGCAAACAGAGACAGATCCCGATACGATCTATACCTGTCCCATGCATCCGGAGGTCCGGCAGAATGGTCCGGGGAACTGCCCTGTCTGCGGTATGGCACTTGAACCTGTGGTCGCACAGGTCAATGAAGAGAATGAAGAACTGCTTGATATGACACGGCGATTCAAGATCAGTACCGTACTTGCACTGCCGGTCTTTCTTCTGGCCATGACAGCAGACCTTGTTCCTGCGCTGCTGCCTTCATGGCTCTCCCTGTCCATGGTACAGTGGATAGAGTTCGCTCTGGCCACTCCTGTGGTACTCTGGGGAGGATGGCCTTTCTTTGTACGGGGTGTCAACTCGGTCAAGACATGGAATCTCAATATGTTCACCCTGA
>JAOZOG010000487.1 GCA_029933395.1 Sulfurovaceae bacterium
TGATGGTACGCTTCGAAGAGATGCTGCAGAGTATGCGTATCATCCGCCAGGCCGCCAAACAGATACCGGACGGCCCGGTCTGTGCCGCCGATCATACCGTCGTGATGCCGCCCAAGTCGGCGGTCTATACGACGATCGAAGGAATGATGAATCAATTCAAACTCGTCTACGAAGGGGTCAAAGTGCCCAGAGGGGAGTATTACGGTGCGACTGAAGCAGCCAACGGGGAGTTGGGCTTCTATATCGTCAGTGATGGCAGCGGAACCCCCTACAAGGTGAAAGTACGGGCACCGAGCTTCCTGCATATGTCGGCCTATCCGAAGATCATCGAAAACTACCAGGTGGGGGATGCGATCCTTACGCTGGGCAGCCTCAATATCATCGCAGGGGAGATGGACCGATGAGTTTTGCATTTACCGACGAAAATCTCGCACGAATCGAGGCACTCAAAAAGCGCTATCCCAGCCCAAAGGCCCTTTCGCTTCCCTGTCTCTGGATGGCACAGTATCAGGAGGGATACATCTCCCTCGAAGCCGTCGAAGAGATCGGGAGGCTGACCGACTGGCCGCCTATGGAGATCTACCGGACGGCGACGTTCTATACGATGTTTCATCTCGAACCGGTCGCCACATACCATATCCAGCTCTGCAAGACCCTCTCCTGTGCCCTCTGCGGCAAAGCGGAAGTGCTCGAGAGATTGCAGCATCGGCTGGATATCGGACCGGGTGAGAGTAGTGGAGACGGGAAGTTCGCCCTCACGCAGGTCGAGTGCCTGGGCTCCTGCGGAACGGCACCGGTGATGCAGATCAATGACCGCTACTACGAAAACCTCACACCCGAGAAGGTCGACACGATCCTCGACGGCCTGGAAAAGGATGCGCGATGAGAGAGTGCCGAATCGTCAGCCGGAAATTCGATATCGAAAACAGCCATACACTTGAGGTGGCCAAAGCGAACGGTGCCTACAGAGCGCTCGAAAAAGCCTTCTCGCAAAAGCCCGAAGAGATCGTCGAAACAGTCAAATCGAGCGGCCTTCGAGGCAAGGGAGGTGGTGGTGCACCGGCCGGCCCCAAATGGGAACTGATGCCGCAGAACGATCCACGCCCCTCCTATCTCGTCGTCAACTGCGATGAGAGTGAGCCGGGGACTTTCAAGGATCGGCAGATTATTACCAAAGATCCACATCTTTTGATCGAGGGGATCATCATCACCTGTTACGCGATCGGGGCACACGATGCCTATATCTATATCCGTGGTGAATATTACGAATTTCAGCAGATACTGCAGCAGGCGATCGACGAAGCCTATACGGCAGGATTGCTCGGTAAGAAAGTGGGGAGCGAAAGCTACCGTGTCGATATCACGGTCCACCGGGGAGCGGGAGCCTATATCTGCGGAGAGAAGTCGGCCCTGCTCGAATCGATGGAGGGAAAACGCGGCCATCCCCGACTCAAGCCCAAGCAGAAAGAGCCCGAGTGGTACTTCGGCAATCCGGCACTGGTCAACAATGTCGAAACGATCGCCTCGGTCCCCTATATCGTCGCCGAAGG
>JAOZOG010000488.1 GCA_029933395.1 Sulfurovaceae bacterium
TCGAAGATCGCGATCAAAGAGTTGGGTGGTCCTATTTTGACGGCGTTTTCACATTTTTTGACCAAAACAGTCTGAGTGTCGCCGGGCTGATAATCGGGTTGTGGAATCAATTCGATCGAAACCAGTCCATTGAATTTATGAAGCACATCCGCTTTACCTGTTGTACTGTTTCTTTCGATCGCGACAGCGGTGATGTCGAATGATCTATTGACAACGTGGGTCGGTATGGCATTGAGCATGTAATTTTCCGGTTTTTTATACTCTGCCGTATCTTCGGGTTCGGGATCTCTGCCACTGTTTGCCATTTCGGTTTTTTTGTAGCTCATGATGACATTGAACAGGCCGGCCGGTGCGAATGCGCGTGTGGCGACGAAATAGTTCGTGTCAGCCATGCACATGTAGTCGTAATAGGGATAGTTGCATCCCCAGTCGTCCAGGTGCCGGACACGCCCATTGCTGTCGAAAAGATAGTTGAGCCAGCAACCGCCCTCATAATTGCCGTTTGGTTCATAATAGGGATAGGATCCCGATGAATGGTCGAAGTTTTCTCCCGCACCCGTACGGGAAATGAACCATGAATCGGTTACGTTCAGGTCTTGGTGTCCCAAGATGGACACCCACCCTTTTGCTCCCATCGTGTCTGCATAAGTATAATATTTGTCTTTGACCGTATCGGTCAAAGAGTATCTTCCGTCATTGTTGAACCTTCCCCAGTCATAATAGTCACGCTGGTTATTACCTTCGTCGTTATTCAGAGCATCATAATCTTCGGTGATCGATTTGATATTGTGCATTGGAGAGCCTGACATCGGACCAGGATGATGGCTGTTGGACCCCACGTCTTCACCACCCCATTTTCTGTCGTTGTCCTTGTTGTAATAGATGCCAAACGAGCCGTACGGCCATATCACAGCGTTGCGTTCGGTAGAGAGGTAGTAGTTGTAACCGGTCAAAGCGTTGACTTTTTCCTGGATGCTTCCTGTATAACCAACCCATTCACTTTTGTTCTCGGCGAGAAATTTACGAACTCTTTCGAACGTATCTTCATTGTTCGGTACGAAAGGCCATAAACCCAAAGAGGAGCAGCTATCCTGCTTGTTGACTAGGTCATCTTTTTTGATCGTTCGTTTTCCATCCATGGCCAGAAGGAAGGTCCATGCCCAGTCCAGATCCGACTGATACCAGCAGTATGCGACGATGGGGCGTTCGGAAGCTTTCGTGATATCGGTGGCAGCGAAGGAGCGGTCATGGTCTGCGGGATCGTTCTCTCTCGCTCTGTGGGGTGTGATCCAGTAATGACCTTTGATATCTTCGCTCGCCATGACATCGAGAGGAATGGTTTCGGAAAGCTCTTTACAGGTTCTTTCTAGAACTTCCGATCCCTGGTAAGTCAAATATTTGTAGTCATCGAGGAGTTTGAGTTGCATCTCGTCGATATGGCAGATCGCTTTCGTATAGTCGAGTGTATTGATCTTCACATCCTGCCCATAATAAGCTTTGCGCAGTTTGGCCGGATCGCAGTTTGACAGAGTGGTGTGGCTCCAGTCG
>JAOZOG010000128.1 GCA_029933395.1 Sulfurovaceae bacterium
TCGTCTTTTCACCCGAGCAGGACAAATGCAAAGAGAAAGGAAGCTGCGTCGCCGTTACCGGTGCTTTTGGGCTGACGATCTGCTCGGAGGCAATTAAAAAATTATTAAAATAGGCATTTTTCCGATACAAGCTTCCGCAAAACGCCCTTCATTTTTTTCTCTTTTTACTCTATAATAGATCAAATTTCAATCGTATCAAAAAGTAAAAGGAGACTTAATGAAGCGTATTTTAGCCCCGGCATTTCTCTGCAGCAGCCTACTGGTCGCCAAAAGTGTTCCCATCAAGGCCTCCCTCTCGTTAGGCAAAAACAGTGATATCGTCATCATCAAAAAATCCAAATCCAGGCACTTCAGCAAAAAAGGGAAAGCGGTCAAGATCTTCGATCAAACACTCTGGCACTCTGATAACTCCCTGCTTCAGGAGGCAAAACACCATCTGGGCAAAGCCTATACCTGGGGAGCAGTCGGACCGGCTACGTTTGACTGTTCGGGATTTGTCTGCTATGTCTGTAAGAAAAAAGGGATCGAGCTTCCGCGAACCTCAACGATGCAGGCGCAGGTAGGAAAAAAGGTGGACCGGAGCAAACTCAAAGCGGGCGACCTGCTCTTTTTTGACACCTCCAAAAAGAAGACGGGGGAGATCACCCACGTCGGTATCTATCTGGGAAACGGCAAATTCATTCATGCCAGTTCCGCCAAGAAAAAAGTGATGATATCCAGCCTCAGCAAACGTTTCTATAGCAAACGTTTCAGGATCGCGAGACGGTTGGGGGAGTAGCCCAACAAGGGTACGGGGTATCTTCATAACAAAAACTTGGAATCGAGTGCTTCAGCCTCGCCTGTGTGCAGTTTTTTTACTTGCACAATGCGGGGCTGAAGCCTCCGACTCCAGAGAGATGGCAATATTCAACCCAAGGGTCGGGAAAAGATTCCCATATTAAATTTAGAAAAAATCTATCCTGCTTTCAGATTCCTCTTTCTTGCTGCCAACAGTGTCAATATCAATAAACCGGCGATACTGTACCATGCCCACATCGGGAAGGGGATCGGATCTCCTGCTGCGTAGGAGTGGAGGCCCGAGAGGTAGTAGTTGACACCGAAATAGGTCATCAGTACCGAGCTGTAGGCCCAGATCGATGCGACATTGAAGACGTAGACCGAGTTGAGGGCCGGGATGAAGCGCAGGTGCAGTACTGTCGCATAGATCAGGATCGAGACGGCAGCCCAGGTCTCCTTGGGGTCCCAGCCCCAGTAGCGACCCCAACTCTCGTTGGCCCAGACACCTCCGAGGAAGTTCCCGATCGTCAAAAGAATCAATCCGATAATCAAACTCATCTCCGCCAGATAGGTCAGCTCTTTGATGGAGCGGTCGATATGGTTCTTCTTGTCACTGCGGAGGATGAAAAGGATCAGGACAAAAAGCGAGAGAATCGATCCAAGACCCAGGAAACCGTCTCCGGAAATAATCGTCGCAACGTGGATCATCAACCAGTAGGATTTGAGTACGGGTACGAGATTGGTAATCTCGGGGTTGATGAAGTTCATATGCGCCACACCCATTGTGATTCCCGCCAACAGTGCCGTACCTGCCAGGGCGAAAGGAGAGTTTTTGGCCAGGATCAGTCCCGCCAGGACAGTGGAGGCAGCGATAAAGACGATCGACTCATAGGCATTACTCCATGGCGCATGCCCGGAGATGTACCAGCGGATTCCCATACCGACGACATGGATAGTGAAACCGAAAATCAGAAGTCCCCATGCAATGCGCATCGGCCATTTGATCTTGAAACCGGGCTTGAGTACGTGGATGAAGGAGAAGATCAGCAGCCCCAGTCCGATCAGGAGATAGAGCGGTACCAATTTGCCGAAAAGACCCAAATTGTTGTAGATGATCTCCATTTTGATATGGCGCTCACTCGGGATCACTTTGCCGCCGTAAAACTTCTGGTATTTGGCGATGACATCGAGTGCCTCGTTGGCTTTTTTCCACTTGCCTGTCTTGAGGCCCTCGTCGATACTCTGGAAGTAGCTCATCGTGATGAGCTGCACCATCTGGCTCTCTTTTCCGGGGAAGCTCTTGATCGCCTCGACCGGGGAGAGCCATTTGTTATTTTTGTCGTTGGGCAGAGGATAGATGTTGAGCAGAGTTCCGGTATAGACCATATAGGCGACATTGACACGCTCGTCCACCTTGATCAGCTCTTTGTCGTATTGACTCTTGTCGAGTGGTTTTTTGCGCACCGCTTCACTGACCGCTTTGTAGATCTTGTACCCCTCTTCTCCTTTGGTGAAAAAGTCAGAAAATTTCGCGTACTTCGTCTCTTTGGGCAGGCCCAGTTCGACGGCGATTTTGGGATGGCCGATTTTGATCATCGCGACATCCTGATAGAGGTTGGGCTTGGTGATCATCCCCAACAGCACCTGATCGCGACTGAGACCGAGGATCGACGTCTTGCCCGTAATCTTGGTCACGACCTCTTCGGCCAATGTATCCATCGGCTTCATACGCCCCTGGCGATCCTGTACCACGAGATGTCCAAACTTATCCGCATGAGCATAGTCATACTTGCTGATCAGATCAAGCACTTTGGGGTCAGCCGTGACCGATGCTGCCTGCAGCGGCGTTCCATAAATCGTGGCCAGCAGGACGGCGGCGATAGCGATCGCACCATGCTGAAGCTTCTTGGTTCTTCTGTAGAGCTGCTGAAATCTTCCATTGTGGATCACCAGAGACCAGAACATCCCCACCATCAGCAGCAGATACCCGATATAGGTCGGAAGGGTTCCCGGGTCGTGGTTGACAGAGAGAACCGTTCCTTTCTCATCCGGATCATAGGAGGATTGGAAAAAGCGGTAGTTGCGGTGGTCGAGGACATGGTTCATATAGATACGGAATGGCTCTTCGATTCCCTTCTCTTTGTCGATCAGGACCACATCACTGGCATAGGAGGAGGGAGTCATCGAACCAGGATAGCGCTCCAGATCGAACTTGACCAGTTTGAGCGCGAAAGGAAGCGGAATGATCTTGGCCCCGAAAGAGACGGTCGCTGTGACACCGTCAAGTGTCACACTGTGGGGCTCCCCGACTCTTCCCTTTCCGACCAGCAGATCGACTGTTTTGCTCTGTTCCCCCGCACTCAGTCTCAGACGCAACAGTTCGGGTTTGCCGCTTTTTGGCTTCAGGCCATTGGATTCATACTTGACGACAGCATGGTCATGAGCGGCTTTGAGTACGATAGCATTGCTGCCAAATCGATAGAGATATCGGGTCTGGAGCGGATGTGTGCCCGGCTCGATCTCTCCGCTGCTTTTGTCGTCCATCTTGAGGTACTGTATCGGATAGTTTGTCGTGACTGCCAGACTGCCGTTTTTGTCGCTGATGACAAATTGCGGTTTGCTGCTGGAGGTCTTGGCATTGAAGGTGACAACGAAACTGCCGGCATCATACTCTCCGCCATCGGCAAGTGCAATATTTCTGCTGCTGCCATCACCACCAACCAGTTTGAATTCAAGTATTTTTCCGCCTTTGGGATCATCGACGACCTTCTTGTAGGCATTGGGCTTGTAGTCGACGAGTTCGACCCTGACCTTCTTCTCCCCTGCGGAGAGTGTTTCACTGAGATGGTTTGGCGTCATCGAAGAGAGATAGAGCTGCTTCTCGTAATGCCTCTTCTCTTTGCCGTCATCGAGCGTCACCTGCAGGACACGGACGTCGGAAACCATTTGATTGCTCTGGGAACCCTCACGGATATGCATAATACCTTCATAGCCGACGAAACGCGTCAAGAGTGCCCCGATCGCGATGATGACAAAAGAGAAGTGGAAGAGGAAAACAGGGAAACGGTTTTTGTAGGATTTGAATTTCAGCATATTGTAGATCAAAACGATAATAAAATAGAAGAGAAGAAATTCAAACCAGTGGGCGTTGTAGACCAGTGCTCTGGCTGTTTGCGTACCGTAATCGTTTTCGATGAAAGTCGCTACGCCTATCGTAATTCCGAAGATGAACATCAGCGCGACTGCCACCTTCATCGATAATAATTTTTTAATCATCTGCCCCATACCCCTTGTCATCTGAATAATGTGGGGTATTCTAGTCTTTTTCGTCTTTAAACAGCGGCTTAATCGGGGCTTAGGGTGTCTCCTTAAAGTTTATTTAAGTTCACCCCAGCTCATCCCTTCGCTGACGGAACACTCCAGTGGAACCTTCAGCTCCATAATGTGTGCCATCGTATAGGCAAAACGCTTGCTGATCTCGGCTGTCTTCTCCTCTCTCACCTCGAAAATCAGCTCATCGTGGATCTGCAAAAGCATCGCGGCATCCAGCTCCTCTTCGAGTATCATCCGGTCGATATCGAGCATCGAGAGCTTGATCAGATCGGCAGCGGAGCCCTGGAAGACCGTGTTGACCGATTCACGCATAAACGCCGCTTTCTGCATCCCGTTGGCATTGTCATAATCGAACATTCTGCGTCTTCCCAGAATCGTTTCGACATAGCCCTGCTCTTTGACGCGCTCCTGTATCCCTTCGAGGAAGTGTTTGACCGTCGGAAAGGTGGCGAAGTAGTTCTGAATAATCTCTTTCGCTTCTGTCGTCGTGATCCCCAACTCATCGGCCAGCTTGCGACTTCCCATACCATAGAGGAGTCCAAAGTTGATCGACTTGGCAAAATTCCGTTTCGCCTTCGCTTCCGCTTCGCCAAAAAGCTTCCTGGCCGTCGTCATATGGATATCTTCTCCCTTTTCGAAAGCTTCCATCAGTGCCCTGTCTCCGGAGAAGTGTGCCAGAAGCCTCAGCTCGATCTGAGAGTAGTCGATACTTACCAGACGATACCCCTCTTTGGCGACGAAAGCCTCCCGCACGCTTCGGCCCAGTGCCGACCGGACAGGAATATTCTGCAGATTGGGGTCCTTGGAGCTCAGCCGCCCTGTTGCCGTGCCTGTCTGTAGAAAGGAGGTATAAATACGGCTCTGGGGGTCTTTTTTCGAGAGTTTCAACAGAGGATCGACGTAGGTTGAAAGCATCTTCTGGTTCTCCCGGTAAGCCAGGAGTTTTCCGATCACGGGATGCTCACCCTCCAGGGAGCGCAATACTGCCTCGTTCGTACTGTAACCTGTCTTGGTCTTCTTGCCACCCTTGAGCCCCAGCTTCTGAAAGAGGATCACTCCGAGCTGCTGGGTGGATTTGATATTGAACTCACTCTCCGTCAACGCATAGATCTCTTCGGTCAACGCCTTCAGTGTCCCGCTCAATTTCTCCTGGAGCTGATGGAGCTTCTCCTGATCTACTTTGATGCCTTTTCTCTCCATTCGGATCAGGACATTGATAAAGGGGTATTCGACACGCTTCGCTTCATCCAGCAGAGGCTCGAGACTGGCAAGCTCCATCGCTTTTTTCAGGCTGAAGTAGAGCAGCCGGGTCATCCAGGCATCCTCTGCAGCATAAAAGGTCGCCTCCTGGATATCGACCGACGAAAAGTTCTCCCCTTTTTTGACCATCTCTTTGAAGGGTTTCATCTCATAGTGGAAAAAACGCTTGGCCAGGGTATCGAGTCCGACTTTGCTGCCGGGATTGCTCAGCCAGGCCATCAGCATCGTATCGGCATAAGGGATGAGTTCTTCAAAACCGTAACCATTGTAAAGCAGAGAGAGGTCGAATTTGAGGTTCTGGCCAACGATCTTGTGCTTCATCAGCCGTTGAAGCGCTGCCACTGCCTCCTCGACGGAGAGCTGATCGCCCACACCCAGATAGCTGTGCCCCACAGGCACATAGTAGGCGCGCTTCTCATCCATACAGAAACTGAAACCGACCATTCCGGCCGTTCTGGTATCCAGGCCTGTTGTCTCCGTATCGAATGCCACGATCGTCTCTTCACCGATCTCGTCGATCACCCTATTGAGCTTCTCGGCACTGTCAAGGGTGATCGCTTCGAAGGTCAATCGCTTCTCGATGGTAGACGGTGTCGCGCAGTCAGGCTGCATCGTTTCATTCTGCATCCCTATCAGCGCTTTTTTGATCGCCTGCCGCATCTCGAAACGCTCGAAATCATTGATCAGGCAGCTGAGATAGTTTTTCTC
>JAOZOG010000489.1 GCA_029933395.1 Sulfurovaceae bacterium
CTGTCGAGTACGACGGTGAGGCGCTTTTTGAGAGCGCGGAGGACCTGTCTGCTTTGAAGGTGGACGAGCTGAAGGCGATCTGCCATTACCTTGAGATCCCGGCGACGGGGAACAAGGGCGAGCTTGTGGCTGCCATCGAGGCGGTGAGCGCGGTGGAAGAAGTTGAAGAGGACGAGGAACAGGATGACGCTTAAAGAGCAGATGGCCATTGACAATGCGGTCTTCGACAATACCGACGAGTTCGGCGTGGAGGCTGTGTACCGGCATGACGGTAACGATGTGACGATAGATGTGCTGTTCTACAAGGAGCAGGACATGGACACTGGGCGTTTCGTCAATGTGCTCGATGCGAAGATAAGCGACATTCCGTACATTGCGGTCGGGGAGGTGTTCATCATCGATGGTGACGAATACACTGCGGCTGCGCTTGAGCCTGTGTTCGAGGGCGACCTCCGGCGCAGGGTAAGGCTTGACAGATGATGGTCTATGCCAGTGAAGCGGAAGTGAAGGCGGAGATCGTTTCGGCGCTCTCTTTGCACGTTGCGAACCCTGTGGTGATCTTTTTCAAGGATGAGCAGGGCGGCATGACGCTTGAGAGGACGGCGGTGTTCAGGGCGGCTGTGGCTGCGGATGAGAGCGAGGCTGTTGTGAACGGCGTCTGCGACATCGGCACCGACACTGACCGGGGCATTGTCTACAGAGGTTCACAGGTTGAACCGACAGAGGCGGGAGAGGTGCGTTACCTCTTCTTCGAGGCGAAAATAAATCCATTTGAGGAGAGATGATGGCTAACAACAATTTGCAGCTGCAGAACGGGGAGCTTCTTCTGGAAGAGTACCAGACTGACGGTTCACTCGGCGGCATGATAGAGTTCGGGGGTACGGACGTGATCGGTTTTTCGGTCTCGCTGGACAAGCTCGAACACAACAACACAGAAGATACGGAGCAGGTGCTTGACGGGAACGACGTGATCAAGCGTAATATTTCTCTTTCTGTAGAGACGAGGGACATTACCAACGACATGCTGGAGCGCGCGCACCTTGCGAGTTCTACGACTGTGACGCAGACGGATATAACGGACCAGCCGGTGACACTGACTTCCGTGACGCTCGGGCAGGTACACGACATCGGGTACAAGGACATTACGGCGCTGGTCGTGAAGGACTCTACCGATACGACGACGTACGTGGAGGGGACGGACTACACGTACAACAGAAAATGGGGTACGATCGTTCCTTTGGCTTCGGGTACCATCACTGATGCGACGGACCTTAACCTGACTGTTTCTGCGAACGCGGTGAACGGGAAGCTGATGACGGCAATGGCTGCGGACAGAAAAGAGTACCGCATGACGTTCCAGGGTATGAGCTCGAAAGGGATCTACACGAAGTATGTGTTCGAGAAGGTTGACCTGTCTCTTGACGGCGATGCACAGCTGAAGAACACGGATACGGCGTACTCTTCGCTCACTTTCACGGGTTCGGCTTTGAAGTGGAACGGGAAGTATTACACGGTCGAGACGTTCGAGACGGCGTAG
>JAOZOG010000129.1 GCA_029933395.1 Sulfurovaceae bacterium
CTGTTGACACTTTCAAAGTTCTCGCTGCTGTAACGATATCTCAGGTAATAGTTTTCCTGCTTCGACGTATAGTGCGAATAGGTATCGTTGGCGAGCAGTTCAGAGAAAGCATCGTCGTAGTTGCCTTTGGCGTCGACCCAGTAGTAACCTGCGTCGATCCGGTTGCTGTCATCGAGGCGATAACCGAGCTTGAGATGGGCTGTTTTGTTGGTATAAGCATCGTTCTCCGCATCACGGGGTGCCAGTGCCGAATAGCTGTCGCTATCAAGATAGGAGGCGAAGAGTTGTGCGGTGAGTTTCTCTCCACCGTAGGAGAGTAAGGCATTGGCACCTTTGGTAGTGTAGCTGCCGCCGTTGAGTGATGCGGACCCGCTGAAACCTTTCTTCTCGGGTGCCTTGGTAATGATGTTGATGACACCTGCGGCGGCATTGCCTCCCCAGATACTGCTACTTCCGCCCTTGACGATTTCGATCTGGGCGATATTGTCCGTCATCAGGTTTTCGATCATCGCGCGGCCATCGGTCGTACTGGGGTCATTGAGACGCATCCCGTCGAGGAGTATCAGGACATTCCCGGCAGACTGGCCTCGCACGAAGATACTGCTGGGTTGTCCATATCCGCCATTTCCCGTGACAGTGATTCCCGCCACACGACTGATTGCCTGTGCGACAGTCTGGTCGCCACTCTCTTCGATCTCTGCCGCGGTAACGACAGAGACGTCTGCCGTGGTATTCTGGATGGTTTCACTGCTTTGGTTACCGGTAGTGATCGTGAGATCGATATCGTCGAAGAGCGGCAACTCCTGAGAAATATCGGCAACAGTATCGACTGTTTCTGCCGCGAAGAGTGTGGAGCCCAGAAGCAGCGCAGAGGCTGCAAGGCTGAGGGGTATTTTTGTTATCATATTTTTCCTTGTCAAATAGATCTGATTTGTTTGGTGCGCGGGGCGCACCCTACGCATGTTGTATATTGGTGTACAGATAATCATTCATTTTTTATGTACGAGCCAACCCAACGCGTTAGATACATTTATGTTTTGAATGCTGCGCGCAGGGTGCGCCCCGCGCACCAAAATGAAAATTTCTATCACTAAATCAACAAGGAGGAGAGGTTTTGTATTCTTCTATTTTATAGGCATAGAGGTGGTATTGCTGATTGATGTCGACCCTGCAGAGTTTGTTGAGGGTCGAATACATTGCTATAACAGCGAGAGAAAAGTAACGCCTGGTGTAGCCTCTGAGGTGTTTCATCGTGCAATTTTACACTATCTTAAATAAAAAAAAGTATAATCCAACTACATTATTTTATGCTCAAAAAGAGGAGAATTGCAGATGGCTATCGAAACAATCACATCAGTGGAAAAATTCAAAGAACTGATCGAAGAGATCAAAGGAACAGAGGGGTATCGTGAGCCAATCGCTTTTGGTATCGCGAGAGTGGACAGAGGGCAGAAAAATGCCGAAAAGGTGCTCCAGGCGAACTATGCTGTCGTCAACTGGGAGGAGAACTACGGCTCGGCAGCCATCTTCATCAAGGCACTCCAGGAAGCCAAGTGTCAGGTAGATTTTTCAGGTTCCGAGTTCGTCGCGACGATCAACGATAACTTTGTGCAGAACGCGATGGCGGCTTTCGCTCCCTATCTGACAGAGGCGACGGGGGATATGCACCGCAATGTACAGGTGATCAAGATCCTCTCCAATATGGAAGATATCGGAAAAGACTTCCGCATCACCTTCCTCTTTGAAGACAGCAATCCCGAAAGTGTCGAGGCGGTCTACCTCAAGCTCTATGCCCTCTCACTGAGCAAAGCACCGCTTCGTGGTGTCAATCTCAATGGCGCCTTTGGCATCCTCAGCAATGTCGCCTGGGTCAGAAACACACCTTTCGAATTGGAGTATCTCAGAGAAAACGAGATCGAGATGAAACTGACAGGCACCTTCCCGACGATCGACAGCGTCGACAAATTCCCACGATATCTCCAACATATCATTCCGGCAGACAACACCCGTATCCTCGAAGCGAGCAGAGTACGTATGGGTGCGCAGCTGGCAGCGGGTACGACGGTGATGCCGGGTGCCTCCTATATCAACTTCAATGCCGGAACACTCGGCCCTGTTATGGTCGAAGGACGCATCTCCTCTTCTGCGATTGTAGGCAGCGGTTCGGATGTGGGTGGCGGCGCGAGTATCCTCGGTGTCCTCTCCGGAACAGACGGCAACCCGATCTCTATCGGCGAAAACACCCTGCTGGGCGCTAACTCTGTGACCGGCCTGCCACTGGGTGATGGCTGTATCGTCGATGCCGGCGTGACGATCCTTGCCGGAACCAAAGTCGGGATCGCCCCCGAAGAGCTCGAGAAGATCAAAGCCGCCAATCCCGATGCAGATCTGGAAAACAAGCTGGTCTTCAAGGGTTCCGAACTGCAGGGGCTCGACGGCATCCACTATAGACAGGATTCGATCACAGGAGAGATCATCGCACTGAGAAGTACCAGAGAGGTCAAACTCAACGAGGATCTGCATTGAGCCTGAACGAAGAGGATATCGAAAAGCGGGTTTTCCTGCTCGCTATTTACAAAAAAGCACCTGACGAGTCCCTGGCAGACGTGACCCGATCGCTTGCCAATACAGGGATGTTCGATCTCAAACGGGGCAAGAAGCTGCTCAAAGAGCTGAAGGATGATCAGTATATCGTCAATGACCAACTGACTGTCAAAGGAATCGCCGTGGCGATCGAAGCGGAAGATGAGTTCAAACTCTAAAGGAGTCTTATGCGTGTAGATAAGTGGCTCAGTGCCGTCAATGTCGTGAAGCGCCGTACTATTGCTTCAGACATGGTCAAGAGCGGTGTGGTTTATATCAACGGAATGAAGGCCAAAGCCTCCAAAAACGTTGCACCGGGAGATAGAATCACCATCGAGTATCTCAATGGCCCCAAAGAGTTCGAGGTGCTGCAAATTCCCACAACCAAAACCATTCCAAAAAGCCAGAAAGAGGCGTATGTCAAAGCCCTCTAGGGCTATACGACCAGCCACACTTTAAACCTCAATAGAGCAAAATACCACCATACCATTCAAGGACAACCATACAGATGCAAGCCCAACTCCAGGAAGCCTACCAGGCCCTTCTCGATCAAGACTACACCAAGGCCCTCACACACTACACCGCCCTGTCCGAAGCCAATGAACCCACCAGCTTTTACTATCTGGGCTATCTCCACTTCAGAGGGTTAGGCGTCGAGCGTGATTCCAAAAAAGCACACGAATACTATATGCAGTCAGCGATGCGTGAAGTACCGCTGGCGCAGTTCGAAGTGGCGATGACACTGGAGAATGGGGACGGCTGTACACAGAACTACTCCGAAGCGGCCTTCTGGTACGAAGAGGCAGCCAAGCGTGGCAATATCGAAGCCTACAACAATCTGGGCGCCCTTTATCGTGAGGGATTGGGTGTCGAGCAGGATTACCGCAAAGCTTTCATCCTCTTCAAAAAAGCGGCTGACGCCGGCAACCCCCAGGCCCAATTCAACCTGGGCGCACTCTACGATATGGGACTGGGCTGCGATGAGGATAAGGAGAAAGCACTGGAGTATTGCCGCAAAGCCGCCTTCCAGGGCCACCAGAAAGCCAAAGATATTATGCATCGGATGCAGCAGGATGGGCAGATCGTCTTCTAGGGGTCTGTCGGACTCCTAGGATGCCTATGATACACACTCTCAAACTGGAGCTTGAGAGGAAGAAAAGAATGAAAATATATTTTCAATATTTGTCCCATCTCGTCTGAAATCAGTACCATCATATAATCCTTCGTTATAATGAATACAGATAGTTACTAAAGGATGAAAATGAAACTGGTAAAAAAACTTCTCTGTGTCACAGGAGCTGCACTCCTGCTGGGCACTACAGCGCTTTCTGCAAAAGTCTCGGAAGCCAAGGCCATCACGCAAAATATGTTTAAGTATGTGGGCTCTTTGGATAAGTATGCTTTTGATGCTGTTGTGACCAATGATGATATTCAGAATGGAAAGAATGTCAAGCATACCCATAATGTCTCTGTCAAGGTAGACCGGCCTGACAAATTTCGTATCGATGTCAAGGGGGATATCAAAAACAGGAGCTCCTATCTGAATGATGGCATCTACACGATGATCGACCACGGCTTCAACTACTATGGGCAGCTCAAAACTGCCAAAAGTATCGACGCAACTCTCGATCAACTCTTTGAGCGGTACGGTATACAGGCACCATTGGCTCAACTGATCTACAGCGATATGCACAAAAGATCAAAAATGCGCAAGAGTAAATATTTCGGGAAAGTCATGCTGGAAGGTGTAGAGTGCGATTATGTGGCTTTTGCCAACAAAAACAGAATCGTGCATATCTGGATCGAACGCGGCGACAAGCCGCTGGTCAAACATTTTGTCATCATCGACAAGACGACTGAGGGGAACCCCCGAAGCGAGACCTCGATAAAGTGGAATCTCGATGCAAAAATTTCCGATAGTGACTTCATCTTTACGGCACCCAAAGGCGCATCAAAAATCTCTGTAGAGAGTGGCAGATAATGAAAGGATCAATGATGAAAAAGAAAAATATGTTTTTAGTGAAATTTGCAGCAGTTGCTGTGGCGGTAGGATTTTTTTCTCCATCTGTCACTCTCCAGACAGAGTCTACTCCGGTCAATTCATACACATCTACACCGATGCAGATAAATATTTCTCTCTTCACCAAAGCTGAGGCAAGAAGAGGTCGAGGCGGAGGTGCCAGAAGAGGTGGCGGCGGTGCACGTCGAAGTGGAAATGCCAATCGAAACCGGAACGTCAATCGAAACCGGAATGTGAACAGAAATAGCAATGTGAATAGAAATGTCAATGTCAATCGAAACGTGAATCGTAACGTGAATGTCAATCGAAATGTACATGTTCACGGCGGTCGACACTATGGCGGAAGCTATTATCGTCGTCCTGTAGGCGGAGCCGTCGTTGCCGGTGCAGTGGCAGGTTTGGCGATAGGAAGCATTGTTGCTTCTGTACCGCCCAGTTGCACGACTGTTTATAGAAACGGAATAAACTACAGAAATTGTTCCGGAACCTATTATGAGCCCTATTATCAGGGAGACACTGTCCAGTATAGAGTTGTACCGGCATTTTAACCCCTCAGAGGATCCGGATTTCCAGATCCTCGAATCCCCTCCTTCCTTAGTGGGAACACGCATACGAGAACAATAATAACAATCCCTCCTATCATCTAAACTGCATTGACATCTTCCGAAAAAAACTATAATATATGACATAAGTTTGACAAAGGAGTGTTTATGAGTGAAATATATGGTGCCAGAGATATCGTGCGAAATCCTTCACTGTTGCGCGTCGATCCCGATAAGAGCTTCATAGTCGAAGACAAAAAAGCACATAAGCGGCTGGGTGTCTATCTCGGGGCTGATCTGGCGGAAGAGTTCTTCGCCTACAAAAGACGAAAGGCACTTCTGGATTCGGCTCACAAAATCAAAATACAGGCAGCAGAGGAATCCAAAACATTGGAAGGGACATTGAACGATGGTTTATCGTAGAGGTGACATCGTCCTGGTAAATTTCAATCCACAGAAACAAAAAGAGGAAGTAGCCAAAGTGCGACCGGCAATTATCGTCTCCGATACAGCACTCAACGAAGTACTGGATCTCGTAAGTGTCGTAGCGCTAACCACCAACCTGATCGATGATGCCGGCATCTTGCGTGTGAGAATCAGCAAAAGAGAAAGTCTGGAGAAAAACAGTGACGCAATGATCGAACAGTTGCGCAGTCTCTCCAAAGGACGAATCGGAGAACGTATCGCATCGGTCACAGACGATGAAATGGATAAAATTTCAGATGGCATCAAAGCGATGCTGGCACTATAAGTTTCAGGATTTCTTGAATCTGTCAAAAGTTAAAAAAATCGGTTCCCCTTGTTCCCAACGTCCTCGTTGGGAATGCGCCCTGACTAGAGGGAGGAAGTACTCTTGGGGTGCTTACGATACACACTCCCAAGCTGGAGCTTGGGAGCGAGAA
>JAOZOG010000490.1:0-309 GCA_029933395.1 Sulfurovaceae bacterium
ACGAAGTGGGAAGCGAAGGCTTGGATTATCAGTTTTGCGACTGCCTGATCAACTACGATCTGCCGTGGAATCCTATGAGAATCGAGCAGCGCATCGGCCGGATCGATCGCTGGGGTCAGCAAAGCGAGAGTGTTATGATTTACAACATGATTACTCCGGGAACCATCGATGCGGATATTTACCATCGCTGTCTGATGCGCATAGGGATCTTCGAAGCCTCGTTGGGAGCCAGTGAAGAGATACTCGGTGAGATTACGGAGTCATTGCATGATATTGCCAATGATTTTACATTGACTGCGGAAGAGAGAC
>JAOZOG010000490.1:319-1535 GCA_029933395.1 Sulfurovaceae bacterium
AGACAGGAAAAACTGCAACAACTGGCCGATAATCAGGTGCGTCTGGTCCAGGAACAGGAAAAGCTGGAAAAAGAGCAGGCGGCTTTTTTCGGTTTGCGTCTCCCGGAAAAGCAGTGGAACAAGGAACTTAATGATGCTTCCAGTTTCTGGATCGAGCCTCCGGGTATCGAAAATCTGATAAGGGAATATTTCAAAAGCCTGTTTGGTTCGGAGCAGGAATATATCCTGGGGGAAAAAGCGTTGAAAACTTTACGAATTTCCCAGGAGGGACGAGAACAACTCCTGAAGGACTATAAAAAGCTTTCAGTCAAAAATCGGGATTGGGAACGATGGCTCAAAGGAGGAAGCCAACATCTGGCTGTGACATTTGATGCCGTATGCGCTTCGGAACATCCCCAGGCGGTCTTTTTGACGCCGGTGCATCCTTTGGTTCGACAGGCGGCACATTCCATCCGGGAAGATGGACGGCTCGTAGCCGCCATGGAGGCGGAAGACGGTCAAATGGACAAAGGCCGATATCTTTTTGCTGTTTACCGATGGCACTATTTGGGTATCAGAGAGGAGGTGAAACTTCGGGTTGTCTGTAAAGAGATGGCATTGGCATCACAAATAGAAAGAGTTTTGGGTAAGGCCAAAAGCCGGAGTGTCCCCGATGAAGAAAAACCGCCTTTGGATGCATGGGAGAAGCTGGATTCTCAGCATTATGAAATATGGAATAGAGAAAGGGAACGCCATCGACGGAAAGTAGCGGAGCTGGTCGCTTACCGCAGAGAGAGCCTCGTGCGGAGTCATCAGGCCAGAATGGCTGTTTTGGAAGAGCAGATGAGCAAAGTTGCCGACGAGAAAATCAGGCGTATGAGAAAGGCACAGATGGAAAGTGCCGAAACGGATTATCAACGGCATATAAAAGAGCTGAAAGAAGCGGAGGAGCGAAACGACATCCTCACGCAGGATGTGGCCTATGGAGTTCTTTATATCGTTTAGGAGAGACTGATGGCAAGCGATTATAGGAAAATCACGGAGGAGAACGAACGGCAGCTCGGGCTGGATACCGCATCGAGAAAGACCCAGATCTATCTCTATTCGGATCCGACACACTTCATCTACGAGCTGCTGCAGAATGCCGACGATTATGAAGCGACGGAGGTGTCGTTCGAACTGAGAGACGATTCGCTGATCATCGAGCACAACGGGATACCGTTTGCCGGGAAAAATG
>JAOZOG010000491.1 GCA_029933395.1 Sulfurovaceae bacterium
CATGGGCGCCTTCGATGCGCACATGAAAACCCCGAAAAACCACACCGGCCCGCAATGCCAGGTAAAAGGTGCGTTTGAAGACTTCATCACGGAAAGGGTGGGGCGCGAAGCAGCGGCAGGGACGCAGTGCCATGATGAGCAGATAGGCGCCGAACCCCTCTCTTTTCGCTTCGATCAATTCCTGCAGGTGTTTGACACCACGTATCGTGGGAGCGTTGGGAAAGCGGCACTCGTTCTCCTGGACCAGAGAGCACCCTTTGAGTTCAACGAAGGCGTTGTCGACTTTGTAGTCGAAACGACTCGATTTGTAGGTCACTTCCGATTTCACGAGAGCTGGAACGAAGCCGAGCACACCCCGTTCGATGGCGGCTTTGGCGATGGGCGCGTGCAGGCGGGTATTGACGAGCACCCACCCTTCCTCCATTTTCGCCGCCAGCAGGGTATAGTCCGTCTTCATCCCTTCACGGTTTTTCAACAGCATCAACGACCGACCCCGGGTCAGAATCTCTTCGAGCCTTCCGGTATCGGCCACATGGACTCGGACTTCGGAACCGTTCACCTCCGCAAGAGCCACGAAACGGTTGGGACGTTCCATGAACACGCCCTCGACGGCAGGCCCAAGCCTCCTCAAGTCGAAAAGTTTTTCACCGTGTCTCAGCATCAGCGATAGATCCTTCCCCTGTAGAGGAGCCTGCCTCCCTGTCTGGGGCCAGAGGGATCGTGATGGGTCCAATGGATCACTCCTCCTTTGGGGTTGTAGATATATTCTCCTACGAAAGCCACATCGTCGCCGCGGCGCAGGCCGGGGAGCCTCTGGGCAAGATCGATATTGTGGGTAACGAGAACGGTTTTGCCGTTGGAAAGTTTAAGGATGAAGCGCTGATGACGGTGGCCTTCGTCATCGTCGGAAAGAACTTTCACCACCGTGCCTACACCTTCTGTCCAGACATGGGAAAGATGTTTTCTTTGAGCTTTTTCCACCGATACGTAACGAGATTCTGGCTGTACGACGGCAGTATGATCGGACTGGAGATCCGAATGGTCGGGCCGGGGATACAACAGTGCCAGCAGTGCGACCGCGAGAGCACCGGCGAAGGTTTTGTCGAGTTTCATCTCCCTCTCCCAAACGTTTGATGCAATTATAGCGGTATAATAGCCTTATGGAAAAAGAGAGACCCGATATCGTTCTTCGTTCGGAAACCTACGAAAATCTGTACCATTACGCCAGGATTCTCAAACTGCCTCCGGAAATGGTCATGGAACAGGCGCTGGAGGCTTTTTTCGCCGAAGTCAAGTCAGCTCGGAGAAAAATCGCTTACGACGACAGCCCCAGACCAATCTGAGTTTCAACGAGTTCCGGGACGGTGTGGAAGTGTAGCGGGCCGCTCTCAGCGCGCGGCGCCCCGTCCCCTTCCATGTCCCATTCCCTGACCTTGGCCCATACCCATTCCCTGGGGATGTTTGAAGCCTTTGGGCGGGAAAGTGTCGAACATGTAGGAAGTGATGGCCTGCAGCTCCTCTTTCGTCACGGCGC
>JAOZOG010000130.1 GCA_029933395.1 Sulfurovaceae bacterium
CCCATGCACCAGAAAACTCTCTGCATCGCTCAGGTCAAAACCGCTGGCCAGAAACATCTCTTTGCCATGCTCCAGCATAAATGCGGCCGACTGCAGCTTGGTGACGATGCCGCCTGTCGCAAAGCTGTTGCTGGGGGTATGCTCTGCCTGAAGCTCCGACGCTTCGATGTGGTGGACGATACGACGGATGCACGCATCATCGTGGCAGTGCGGATCTTTGTCGTAATAGGCGTCGATATCCGAGAGGATCGCCAGCATCTGGGCATCGAAATAGTAGGCTGCATGGGCAGAGAGTCTGTCATTGTCCCCAAAGACCAGCTCTTCTGTCGCGGTGACGTCGTTTTCATTGATGATCGGCACGACACCGTGCTCGAGCAGTTTGTCGATCGCGACTTTGGCATAGGCTGTTCTCCTGCGCGAATCAAAATCATCGGCTACCAGAAGCACCTGTGAGCAGAGGATACGGTGCCGACTGAACTTCTCCTGATACATTCCCAGCAACAGAGGCTGTCCGATGGCGGCCAGCGCCTGCTTATTGGCAATATTACTCTTGTCGATCTGAAGCTTGGTATAGCCGGCAGCCACCGCTCCGGAACTCACCAGTATCACCTCCTGGCGATCTGCCTTGAGCTTGGCGATCAGTTCGACAAGCGCCATCATTCTCTCTTTGGCGACTGCACCCTTCTCCGTAAGGACATGGGAGCCGACTTTGATAACGATACGTCGCTTCGTCACACCGCATCCTTCCCGCTGAGATCCTGCGCATTCGTTTCCGCATCCGCCTGCCTGCTTGTCTCTTCTTTGGCAAAAGCCGCCAATGCGTAGCGAAGTGCCTCTGTATTGAACTGTGCAACCGAGGAGATAGGCAGGACAAAACCGGGCTTACCGGAGCTGTGCGCTTCCCAGGCTTCTCTCTCCTGTCCAAAACTGAGATACTTTTCATCCACTTTAAATTTCCTGAGTGTGTGATTGGCTTTGAGGCTGATCGCCTCCAGGAAATTTTCGATCAACCGATTGACCTCTTCTGTCGGCAGCGCATCGATCTTGGTAATCACGACGGCATGATTGCGTCCCGCAAGTTCCGGTGAGTAGCGCTTGACCTCCTCATGGAGGATCTCATACTGATATTTCATCTCTCTGTAGTTGCTCGCATCGATCAAGAAGAGCAGTGTCTTCGTACGTTCGATATGCCTCAGAAACTCCAGCCCCAATCCTCTGCCGTCACTGGCACCTTCGATAATCCCGGGAATATCCGCCATCATAAAAGAGTCGAACTCCCCTACCTGCACCACACCCAGCTTGGGTGTCAATGTCGTAAACTCATAATTGGCGACCTGCGGCCTGGCGTTGGTCAAAGTCGAAATGAGCGTCGATTTACCCACATTGGGGAAACCCACCAATCCGACATCGGCGATCATCTTCATCTCGAGACGGACATGTTTGGTGATACCGGGGAGTCCGGGTTGCGCATACGTAGGGCGCTGATTGGTCGAGCTTTTGAAGTGCATATTGCCCAGGCCGCCTTTGCCGCCATCGAGGAATTTTACCTTCTCTCCCTCTTCGAGTAGATCGAGCAGTACCTCATCCGTCTCCATATCGATCACCTGTGTTCCCGGAGGTACTGTGATGGTGACATCCTTCCCTTTGCGTCCATAACACTTTCGCCCTTCACCGGGACGGCCATTCTCCGCCTTGATGACATTTCTTCCGCGCAGTGCACCCAGTGTATCGGTATTGTTATCCACTTTGAAAAATACCGATCCGCCACGGCCACCGTCACCACCGTCCGGGCCACCCTTGATGACAAACTTTTCGGTCCAGAATGAAACACACCCCGCACCACCTTTACCAGAGCTGATCGTCAGCTCCACATTATCTACAAACATCTGCTTACCTTACTAAAAACACCACTGCCTAATAGACAGGGTCAATAAATTGGAGGGATTATATCCAAATTTTGGATGAGAGTGAAATCGCAGTGTTACAAACCTATGCATAATGCCGCGGAGAGCGTATCGAAACACGAGAATTCAATTGGGATCAATCAGGCTTGAATCTTTGTCGCTTTTTCAAATGTCGGAGTCTCCTCACTCCGACAAACTTTCACGGTCTATTTTTTAATCGACTTGAGATGCTCCGCAAAAACATCCGGCTTGATGAATCCGGTCAATGTTTTATCGGAAAGGTAGTGATTCTCTTTATCGAAGAAGATAATATTGGGTGTTCCGAACAGTTCATACTTTTTGAGCAGCGCTTTATCTTCCGGCGTATTATCCGTCAAATCGATCTTGATGAAGGTAAATTTCTTAAGCGCCTTCTGCACTACCGGATCGGGGAAGGTGATCTCTTCCAGTTCGAGACATGCCGTACAGGACTCTTTCCCGAAATCGACCACTACGGGCTTCTTGGATGCTGCGACCTCCTTCATCAGGCGCTCAACACTGTACCCTCGGTGACTTTTATCATTGGACTCGAGTATCGTCTGAATATTTGCCGCACTTCCCTGCGTAAAGCGTTCGAATGGGCGGAAGAAGGAGCTTGCTCCACTGACACTGCCCACAAAAAGAGATGCGCCATAGATGAGAAACAGTATCGCAAAAAGTTTACCCAGATATCCACCGATCGTCTGCGGACTTTTTCCATCGAAAAGCCCCAAGTAGAGCGCCGTCCCAATCAAAAGCATCGCCCAGAGAATCAACGTAATACTGTCAGGCAGGATGCGCGCCAGCATAAAGATCGCCAAGCCCAGCATCATGATGCCAAAGACCTGAGAGACTTTACTCATCCATCCGCCCGGTTTTGGCATAAATTTCCCTGCACCGACACCGACCAGTAGCAAAGGCATTCCCATCCCCATACTCATCACGAAGAGTGCCGTACCCCCCAGCAGGGCATCGCCGGTGTGAGAGATGAAGAGGATCGCTCCACCCAGAGGAGGCGCGACACATGGCCCGACGATCAGAGCTGATAGGAGTCCCATGATCGCAGTACCGACGATCCCTTTGTTCTGGGCTTCGTCACTCGCTCTGGTCAGTTTACTCTGGATCGACTGCGGCAACCCTATCTCATAGTATCCAAAGAGGGAAAATGCCAGTGCTACGAACATCGCAGCAAAAACGGTCAAGACCCAGGGATTCTGCATCGCTGTCTGAATATCCGCTCCCAGCAGTCCGGCGATCAATCCGACCACGGTATAGGTCACTGCCATCGAGAGGACATAGACCAGCGAAGTAAAAAAAGCTTTTCCGACACTGCTTCGCCCCTCGTTCGACTGGGAGACGATAATGGATGAGAGGATCGGAATCATTGGGAAGATACAGGGTGTCAACGAAAGCAACAGCCCGAAGATAAAGAAGAGCAGGATGATGAAGAGGGAACTTTCGCTGCCAAGCACATCGGCGATCTTTGCCGTATTTCCCTCCTGGGTCAGTGAGCTGATCTTGTCGAAGACACCCTGCTCTTCTGCTTTCGGGGTCTCTTCGATCTCTTTTGAAGCTTTTACCGCTTTCTCTTTTTCTGACGGCTGGGCAGCCGGTGCGGCGGCGGCAGCTGTGCCCCCTTCTGTTTTGAAATCAAAACTCTTCTTCTGCGGCTGATAGCAGATACCGCTGTCCGAGCATCCTTCGAACTCCACTGTCAGTGTATAGGGTCCCTGTACTTTGGAAGTGATCTGATTCGTGGGGATTTTGATCTCGACTTCACCCGCATAGACCATCTCTCCGTCTGCTTCGTGGGCGGCTGGCTTCTCTACGTCTGTGATCTCGAATGTTTTGGGCTTTGTCACTTTGAAGTGGAGCGAATCCTCATAGATATGGATCTTCTCTCCCAGGGTGATTTTCACATCGATCGCTTTCTCTTTCTGAACAGCCGAGACTTTGAACGCCTCTTCCGGTTTGAGAAAAACCTGTTTTTTGACAGCGCTCTCAAATCCGGCACCCAAAAGAAAGGTACTCATCAAAAGGAGTATTTTGATCATCTTGGACATATTGATTCTTCCTTGTTCTCTTTTTAAAAGAATTATAATAAAGTTACGTGTACACTTTGTGCAGCTTGACGTATGAAATAGATGGCGTACTATAGCGCAGAATTGTAAATGCTTTGTTAATATTAAGGATGAGAGAGATGGCAAACCGATTGAAAGATGAGTATTCACCCTACCTTCAACAGCATGCGGATAATCCGGTAGCGTGGTATCCTTGGGGTGAAGAGGCTTTCGAAAAAGCGAGAAAAGAGAAGAAGCCGATCTTTCTCTCTATCGGCTACAGCAGCTGTCACTGGTGTCATGTGATGGAGCGTGAATCCTTTGAGAATGAAGCTATCGCGAAGATGCTCAACGAACACTTTGTCTCGATCAAAGTCGACAGAGAGGAGCGTCCCGATATCGACAAGCACTTCCAGGAGGTCTACCAGTTGATGAACGGCCGCCCGGGAGGCTGGCCCACTTCTCTCTTCCTCACCGATGAGCTCAAACCCTTCTATGCCGCCACCTATATCCCGCCTGAGCCCCGCTACGGGATGATGTCCTTCGCTCAGCTTCTGGAAACAATCCATGCCAAATACCAGCAGGACAAAAAGACGCTGGCAGAAAAAGCGGATGAGATACTTGGCTTCCTCAACCCAAAAAAGGATAAGATCCAGGCTACGAGACTCGACCTCTCCATTATCGATCGTTTCGAGTCACAAGCCAAACAGCTCTTCGACTCTACAGACGGTGGCTTCAATACGGCACCCAAATTCCCACAAACCTCCACCCTCGATCTCCTCCTGGATACCTATCGTCTCTCCGGCAACAAAGAGGCACTCGATATGGTCACCAAAACCCTCAAATCGATGGCGCGGGGCGGATTCTATGACCGTGTCGACGGAGGTTTCTGCCGCTACAGTACCGACAATGCCTGGCTTGTGCCGCACTTCGAGAAGATGACATATGACAATGCACTCCTGAGCGGGCTCTATCTGAAGACATACGCTGTCACCGGTAAGAAGTTTTACCGGAACATCGCCTTTGAGACGATCGACTTTATGCTGGAGCGAATGAGTGAAGATCACCTCTTCTACTCTGCCAGTGATGCGGATACCGAAGGGGAAGAGGGAAAATACTTCGTCTACAGCTACGCCAAAGCACTCAAATCGTTTGAAAAAGCAGGCATTCCTCATGAGGAGCATGCACCACTCGCTGCCGCACTGGGTATCACCGAAGAGGGGAATTTCGAAGACAAAAATATCGTGCGTGTAGCTGATCCCGCCAAAATTGATATCCCCTATTACAGTGAAGCGATCACTGCACTGAGAAAACGAAGGGAAAAACGTATTTACCCTTTCATCGACAAAAAAGTGCTGGTCTCCTGGAATGCGATGATGATCAAGACACTTTTCAGAGCGGGACGCATCGAGCAGAAATATCTCGACGCCGCCACAGCCTCGCTCGATGCTCTGACAAATTCGATGTACCTCGACGGACAACTCTACCATTCGACACTGATCGGCAAAAAACCGAAAATCGAAGCCTTCCTGGAGGACTACGCCTACCTCTGCGACACCCTCATCGAAGCCTACGAAAGTACACTGGACGAAACCCATCTGATCGTCGCCGTCAAGCTGGCAAACAATGCCATAGAGAAATACTACGAGCGGGGCCTGTGGAAATTCTCCCGCGGCGAATTCGAAACCAAAGCGGACATCCACGACAGCTCCTACCCCTCCTCTCTGGCAACGATGCTCGGCGCACTGCACAGCATCTCCTCGCTGGTCGATCCCGTCTACAAAAAGTTCGTCTTCAAAACATTGGAGATTCACTCCTACGACGTCATGCGCCAACCCATCTCCACCCCAAAAATGAGCCAAATCGTCATCCGCTATCTCAAAGACGACATCGTCATCAAAGCCAGTGAAGAAAAACTACGCAAACACCTCCCCGACCTCGACACCCTCCCCTATCCCTTCTCCTTCATCAAGGCAGACAAAAATGACGGCTATATGCTCTGCAATACAAGCAGTTGCTTTGGGCATGAGGAGAAGTGGGAAGGTG
>JAOZOG010000492.1 GCA_029933395.1 Sulfurovaceae bacterium
TGAACGATATCCGTGACTGGTGCATCTCCCGTCAACTCTGGTGGGGACATCAGATCCCGGTCATGTACTGCGACGACTGCGGCCACGAGTGGGCCTTCGACGGTGAGACACCGACCGAGTGTCCCCAGTGCCAAAGCCACAACCTCCATCAGGACCCCGATGTCCTCGACACCTGGTTCTCCTCGGGACTCTGGCCCTTCTCTACCCTGGGTTGGGGCAACGGTGACGCTTTCAAAGGCGAGAAGTGGAGCGAAGAGGATATGAAGGCTTTCTATCCCAACTCCCTGCTGATCACCGGCTTCGATATCCTTCTCTTCTGGGTGGCACGGATGCTGATGATGGGCGAGAAGCTCACAGGTGAACTCCCCTTCAAAGATATCTACCTGCACGCACTGGTCAAAGACGAACACGGTGAAAAGATGTCCAAATCCAAGGGCAACGTGATCGACCCTCTGGTAATGATCGACAAATACAGCACCGATGCCCTGCGCTTCACGCTGGCGGTCCTGGCGGTACAGGGACGCGATATCAAACTGAGCGAAGAGAAGCTCGAACAGAGCCGTAACTTCACCAACAAACTCTTCAACGCTGCCAACTACCTCCAGCTCAATCACGACCATTTCGACGATCTCGACCCTGAAGCCGTCACGACGCCGCTGGGCCGATATATGCTCTCACGCTTCCACCTCGCTGTCAAAGAGACCCGTGACTATATGGATATCTACCGCTTCAACGATGCCGCCACGACGCTCTACCGCTTCCTCTGGGGCGAATTCTGCGACTGGGGAATCGAGCTGAGCAAAGCAAGCAGAGAGAGCGTCGCGGAACTGGGCAGCATCTTCAAAGAGGCGATGAAACTGCTGCACCCCTTTATGCCATTTATCACCGAAAACCTCTACCAGAGACTCTCGGGCAAAGAGCTTGCAGAGGGTGACTCGATCATGATCAGCCGCTATCCACAGACGGCTGAGATCGATGAAGTGATCGCCAAAGCGTTCGACCTCGCTATCGAAGCGATCGTCTCCGTCCGCCGCTGCAAGACCCTCATCGACAAGGGCAACCAGCGCATTGAAAAGGCCTCTATCAAACTCAACAAAGAAGCGGACAAAGCCCTACTCAAACCTTTCATCGAGAAATTGGCCAAAGTAGACGAAATCGTTTTCGTCGACGAGAAACTCCCCAACTGCGTCACCGATGTCTCCGATTCGCTCGAGACGATGATCTCCACCGAAGAGATCGATATGTCCGCCATCATCGCCAAACTGACGAAGCAGAAAGAGAAGCTCGAAAAAGAGATCGGCAAGTTGAGCGGAATGCTCAATAACGAAAAGTTCGTCGCCAATGCACCGGAGAAGGTGATCGCCGATAATAGAAAAGCGTTAGCCGATGCAGAGGAAAAATTGGAAAAAATTGAAGCGGAACTAAAGGGGCTGGGCGCCTAACCGATCATAATACTCCCTCACCCGATCATCCACATGAATCACTCTCTGTAGATATCGGGCAAGGTCCCCTCTATTGAAATCGATCTTGAG
>JAOZOG010000131.1:0-4702 GCA_029933395.1 Sulfurovaceae bacterium
GAGAAGAGTGTCGCCAGGAGGATGGCGAGTTTGTCGGTGTAGGCGAAGAGGGTGTCGTCTACGAAGGCCAGTGAATCGATGAAGAGACTCATGGTGAAGCCGATACCGGTGAAGATACTGACGGCATAGAGCATCAGCCAGTTGCTTCCCTGCGGCATCGGGGCGATTTTGAGTTTGATCGCCAGCCAGCTGATACCGAAGACACCCAGCTGTTTACCGAGGAAGAGACCCAGGAGAATCCCCATAGGGACAGGACCTGCCATCTGTTCGATGGAGAGTGCCCGCATATCGACGCCGGCATTGACAAAAGCAAAGAGTGGCAGGATGAAGAAGGTGATCCATCCATGCAGTCCATGCTCCAGTTCCTTGAGCGGTGAGTAGATCCTTCCTTTTCTATCCTTGGAGTAGAGCGGCATTGTGAAGGCGAAAGCAACCCCGGCAAGTGTGGCGTGGACACCTGATTCGAGTACGGCGACCCAGAGTACGATCCCGACGGTATAGAAGAGGGATTTTTTGGTGACTTTGAAGCGGTTGAATGCGACGAGAAGTGTCAAGGCGACCGATGCTACTACCATAGAGATAGTCGATATCTCCGTCGTATAAAAGATGGCGATAACGACGATCGCACCGAGGTCATCGATGATCGCAAGTGCCATCAGGAAAACCTTGAGTGAGACCGGGACACGGTTGCCAAGGAGCGAGAGTATACCCAGAGCGAAAGCGATATCGGTCGCTGTGGGAATAGCCCACCCCCGCATCGCCACCTCGTCACCATAATTGAAAAAGACATAGACAAGTGCAGGGAAGAGCATCCCCCCAATGGCGGCGATAGTCGGAAGTGCCACTTTGCTGAGGGAGGAGAGGTGCCCCTCGAGTATCTCCCGCTTGACCTCCAGGCCGACCATCATGAAGAAGATCACCATCAGGCCGTCATTGATCCAGTGGTGCAGCGTCTTGTCGAGATGGAGTGAACCGATACGTATCTCCATGGGAACATGTAGAAACGCTTCATAGTAGTAAGAAAGAGAGGTATTGGCAAAAAGCAGTGCCAGCAATGTCGCGATGATCAGCAGGATACCGCCGGTAGCATCTGCCTTGAGAAATACGACGAGTTTCCGTCTGTTGGCTATCGACATAGACATATCTGATTCCTTTTGTCTGACTGCTTGACCAAAATAGAGGGCATATTATAGTTCTTTTGGGTTAGGTCCATACTGATTTTCGCCCGGCTGACTATCCTGCACATAAAAGAAGAGAAGAACAAAAATACCGATGAAGTTGACGATTGGTATGACGCCCAGAAGAACCCACCATCCGCTTTTGCCCGTATCGTGAAGACGTCGGATCGATACAGCTAGGCTGGGGATCAGAACTGCCAGACTATAGAAGGATTGGAGATATCCAATCGACTGTGTCATGCTGACCGAAGCCATCTCTGCCGATGTAGTGGCCATCGTACTGGTGGCTACTTCGTAAGTGTAGTTGGTGCCCAGCATGCCATCGAGTATGCTGAGAAGGATACTGACGATGAGGTTGAAAAGTACAAAATACCAAAATTCGCTACGGGTTGCCCTGCCGTCAAATTGTGCATATTTGTTTTTGAGAAGGTCGAGATAGTACCGATTGAACTGTTCCATACATATTCCTTGATGTGAAGTTGTGACATTATCCCCAAAAAATTCTTAATATGCTCTCATTAAGACTATTTCGGGATTTGGGTATTTTGCTAAAAAGTGCTATACTTGAAAAAGAAAAAAAGAGGAGTTGTATGTGTCAGCACAAGAGAAAGAGATGGAGATGATGAAAGGCGAAATTAGAAAAGAGATTCGCGTCATATTCAAAACCAATATGAAAATCTTCGACTGGGATATTCCGGAGAATGATGACAGAAAATCAGCCGAACTGATCGTGGCTGCGATGAGAGAGGCACTCGATGAGATCAGTGAAGAGATCTCTGCCGGGAAATATGACAACTATTGAAAAAGGAGAGATAAGATGAAACAGAAAATCGATGCCGTTATCGAAAAGGTCAAAGCTTCGGACAAAATCGACGAAGAGAAAAAATCGGCGATTATGGAGAAGCTCAAAGAGTGGAGAGAAGAGGATGATGCGATCAACGATATCGCCGTGCGTTTTGAAAAGTTCTGGATGGAACTCGAGCCGATCTTTGCGGAGATGGGCTGGGTATAGTGACCTCTGTCCCGCTAATACTTTAGAAAATACCAAACAGAAGGAAAAAAGATGAGTCAAAGCAATCTCAAGCATCTTGAAAGGATCAAAGAGGGTATCAAGCAGCATCCCGAACTTTCCGAGGATGAAAAGAGCAATTCGATCAAACATATCGAAGAGTGGTATCGGGAGGATCAAGCCTGGGGAACTTTCATCAAGCAGCTGAGTGAGATATCTCCAAAGATCAAGGCGCTGCTGGCAGAGCTTGGACTGCTTTAGGATCGGCACGCTATAACGGATGCCTGATTATTACCTCAATCTGATAGGGTTTATCAGCGGGCTGGTGGTACTCTCACTGGCCTGGATGCTCCTGAGATGGCAGAAAAGAAGGCATCTACTCAAAGAGATCAGCCAAACCCCCTTTCCGGAAGCCTACAAAGAAACACTCCAAAAGATTCCCCACTACAACAAATTGACAGAAGCAGATCGTGATAAGATAGAACGCTCCATCCTCCTCTTTATCCGGACCAAAACATTCGTCGGAAACAAATTGGAGATCACGGATGAGATACGCGTCACGATCGCATTCTACGCCTGTCTTTTGCTGCTTCATATGGAGATCGGAAACTGCTACGACAATCTCAAAACGATTATCGTCTACCCCTTTGCGATGGTCACGGAGCAGGTGCGGCTAAATGGAGGGATCTACAGCAAAGAGGAGATGATCCTCTCGGGGCAGTCGGCCAACGATACCGTCGTGATCTCCTGGCATGATGCCAAAAAAGAGGCGTATCATCTGCGGCACGAAAATGTCGTTATCCATGAGTTTGCACACGAGATCGATTTTATGAATGGTGAAGTAGATGGAACGCCACCCCTGGAACTCTCCAGATATCACGAATGGTCACAAGTGGTGTACCCCGAATTCAAACGACTCAGCGAGGTCGCGCTCAAAGACCGTGACTGGGGGAAATACAAACTCCTGGGGAGCTACGCCTCGACCAATGAAGCGGAGTTTTTTGCCGTCATTACCGAACGCTTCTTCGAATCGCCGCACTCCCTCAAACATCATTTCCCCGATCTCTATCAAGAGCTTAAAGCATTCTACAAAATCGATCCGATTGTTTTTGAATAGTGCTTCATCGAGACGTTTTTGATATAATAACAGTCATGAAAAAGCAAAGCAGTTTCATTGTATTGTTGATCGCCTCATTGCTTGTATTCACACAGCTTTACGCGGATAAATATATTCTGATCGATCTGGACATGCAGAGGGCGTATGCCTTTGAAAATGGAGAAGTCGTTTTGGAGGGGCGTGTCTCTACAGGGAAAAGAGGACACCGCACGCCGACTGGTTACTACAGCATCCTCGAAAAAAAACGTCGCCACAAATCCAATCTCTGGCCCAAACCCAAAGGGGGAGCGAAGATGAACTATATGCTCCGCCTGACCAACAGCGGTATCGCAATGCATCTGGGGCCGGTTCCTGACTGGCCCGCTTCACATGGATGTATCCGGATGAAAAACGGTTTCGCCCAGAAGCTCTGGAAATGGGCCGAGGTGGGCACAGAGGTGGAGGTCAGTGGCTATGCACCCCGGAGAAGGGTGGCAGATAGCGGGTATAATGACTTTTTTGACGATAGTTATATGATAGAAGATTAGCCACAAGGGATAGTATGGAGAAGAAAACGATCAGTTATTATCTGGATAGAGTGGCGAAATATGCCGGCCTGACTGCCGCCGTACTGGTAGTGGTGCTGGCACTTCTGGTGACGTATGATGCGATGATGCGTTACCTCTTTTCAGCCGGTTCTATTGCCCTGCAGGAGGTAGAGTGGCACCTCTACGATGTAGTCTTCCTGTTGGGGATCTCCTACGCGCTCAAACACGACAAACATGTGCGGGTCGATATCTTCTATGAGCGCTACTCCGAGGAGAGCAGGGCGCTGATACAGATCTTTTCGATGCTCTTTCTGGTGATTCCCTTCTCGCTGCTGATCATCTACAATGCATGGGATATGATGATGCAGAGCTATCTGCAGCACGAGATATCCAGTGACCCCGGCGGCTTGACACACCGTTATTTGATCAAAGGGATGATTGTCATCGCCTTTGTGCTGCTGATCGTTCAGGCGCTGAGTGAAATTCTCAAAGCCTATCACGTGCTCGATTCGCACAAGAAGCTCTGGGCGATGCTGCTTCTCGGTATGGGGCTGCTCTCTTTTGCGGTAGCGGGTGCCTGGTATGACTGGGCTTTCTGGATCGATCCGGTCTATCTGATGTTTGTGCTCTCATTGGTACTCCTGCTCTCGGGCTTTCAAGTGGCGTTCGTCTTCGCGGGTGTAGCGCTGCTCTTTGCATTGATCTCCGATGAGGTGGGGTTCGTCATCTTTGAGATGCTGCCCTACCGTGTCTACGGTATTATGGGCAATATTACATTGATGGCGATCCCACTCTTTATCCTGATGGGGCTGATCCTGGAGAAGTCGAAGATGGCAGAGGAGCTTTTGGTATCGATGGGCAGACTCTTCGG
>JAOZOG010000131.1:4802-6024 GCA_029933395.1 Sulfurovaceae bacterium
TGCTGATCACGGCAGTATTGGGCTCTATCTTTACGGGGATCGCATCGCCTACCGAGTCGGCGGCGATCGGTGTATTGGGTGCTGCGCTGCTGGCATGGAGCAATGGAAGCTTCTCTTTCTCTCTGATACGCTATGCCTCTGTCGAAACCGTCAAACTGACGGCTATGATCTTTATGATTCTGATCGGCGCGACCGCTTTTTCTCTGGTATTCAATGAGCTGGGCGGTGGAGATATGGCGCTGGAGTTTTTCTCCGGAGAGATCGCCGACAAGTGGTTCTTTGTCTTCATTGCGATGCTGGTGATCTTCATCCTGGGTTTCTTCATCGACTTTATCGAGATCGCCTTTGTCGTGGTACCGATCCTGGTACCGATCGTACACTCTCTTGGCATCGATCCGATCTGGTTTGCGATCCTTATCGCGATGAACCTTCAGGCTTCTTTCCTGACGCCGCCTTTTGGTTTCGCACTCTTTTATCTCAAGGGGGCCGCCGGAGACAAAGTCACGACAGGAGCGATCTACCGGGGAGTAATCCCCTTTATTCTGCTGCAGATTCTTGCGCTGATCGCAGTCATCTTGTGGCCGGGGATGATCTATCTGTTTGGGAAGTGATTTATAAAAAGGCGAGCGCTTTTGCCTCGCCAATGTCTGTTTTGGACAGATATGTAGACGGGGCTGAAGCCTCCGGTTCCGGCAAAGGAGTGTTTCGTTTAGGCTTTTTTGAGGAACTTGGAGAGGAGTACGATACGGGTACCGTTGACGCGCCCTTCGATCTGCCCTTCGATGCCGTTGAGCGAGATATTTTTGACGACCGTACCTCGCTTGGCGGTAAATCCTGCCCCCTTGACTTCGAGGTCCTTGATGATCGTTACGCTGTCACCCGCTTCGAGCACGACGCCGTTGCTGTCTTTGACGATAACCTTCTCTTCATTGTCGGCACCTGTTTCCGCATCTGCCCACTCCTGCACCTCCGGTTCCAGATAGAGCATTTCGAGCAGATCCTGCTCTCCCAAACGCTTGAGCATGCGGTAGGCGACCACTTTGACCGCCGGTACTTCGCTCCACATGCACTCATTGAGGCATCGCCAGTGGTTCTCGTCGATCTTTTCTGGATCGCTGATCTGCTCCAGGCATGTGCTGCATACCAGTATGGACTGCTCCGCACTGCCGTCAGAGGGTGAAACTTCATATACCTGGAGATCCTCCGTGGAGCCGCACAGTTC
>JAOZOG010000493.1 GCA_029933395.1 Sulfurovaceae bacterium
AGGCCGACCATCTGGGCGAGTTCCATAAGCGTTACCTTCCCGCTTTTAAGCATCGTGGTGATGAACGTGTGGCGGGTGGCGTAAGGCTTTCGGTATTCGATGCCGCATGACTTCAGAAGCTCTTTCCATCTGCGTTTGACGATGCTGGCTCCGTGCATCGGTCCACCGTCTTTTCCGGGGAAGAGATAGAGGCTCGACTTCGACGCTTCGATCTGCTTCTCGAGGTATGGGACGAGCGCGTCGAGTATCACGACGGTCCGGACGCTGTTTTTGGTCTTTGGCGTCATGACCATGCCGTGCTTGATGGCGCGTCGCACCTGGATGGTTCTTGCATCGAGGTCGATGTCGCTCTTCATGAGCCCGAAAATCTCTCCGGGGCGCATGCCCGTGTAGAACGCGGTGGCCAGGTAGTTTTTGAGCCATCCATCGGCCGCTTCCACGATACGCGCCGCTTCCTCCTCGGTGAACGGCTCGATCTCTTTGGGCGTGTGTTTCGGGAGTTCCACGATGTCGCACGGGTTTTTGTCGATATGTTCGTGCCGCATCGCGACCCTGAAGATCGCTCTGAGCGTTCCCAGGTACCACTTCGCGGTCCTCGGAGAGGTCTGCCACGCCTTTTCGAGCAGCAGATCCTCGATCTCGGAGCTTCTGATCGTGTCGATCCGCCTTCCCCTGAAAGATTCTTCGAAGAATTTGACGATCGTGTTGAGTTCCGGCCAGCTTTTGAGGTGCTCTTTGGATATGCTATACTTTCTTGCATACCATCCGAACTCGAACGGTTCGTTCTCTTTCTCGATTTCATCGAGCTCCCCCGACACGATCTTCGCTTCGAGTTTCGGGATGACTTTCTGCTTCAGCAGCTTCCTGTTCGCGGACGTGTCATCGAGGCCCGTCGTCCTCTGCCTTCTTTTTCCGTTGACATAAAACTGTAAATAGAGCTTGGTTCCGCGTTTGTAGACGCTTACCATCGTGGTTTCCTTTCCGTCTGTCGAAAACCGGCGCATCGCTATGATACCATTTTCGCCAGAACGGCGTCGGCCGCGTCGTCTCCCGTTTCGTCCTCGACCCATTTCAGCACGGCTTCGACTTTCCAGAACGGATCGCGCTCTCCAGGCTTCTTGAAGTAGTGGACGCCCTCTTTGAACGACGTGCCCATGCGGGCTTTCAGCCAGTCGGCGCTTCGTCCGATCGTCGCCGCCATTTTCGGCGTGGATAGATAGACGGGTGTGATTTTCATGATCTTCTCCTATGCCACGATATCGAGGATCTCTTCGACGGTCACGCGCTTTTGGCTGTGCAGCCAGCGGCGAAACGCCTCCTTCAGCTCTCCCTTTGTCGTGACGATGATCGTGCTGTCGTCGTCCTCACGCGTCACGTCGTCGAGCGGCTTTTGTATCGGCTCTTCGTTTACGATGAATTTCGCGTCATCGTCTGTCGTAATCTTTTCCGCGCTGTATCGCGGCCATTTCTTCGAAGATTTCTTCTTTTTGTATGACTCGACGCTCTCGGCGGTCACGCCGCCGTTTCCATC
>JAOZOG010000494.1 GCA_029933395.1 Sulfurovaceae bacterium
TATTCCATTTTGGCGTATAGCTGAAAGCTCTGGGGTCGGAGGCCTGGGCGATCAGTTGTTTGGCGTTGGCGACTTCGGCGGCATCACGGAGAGCCTGGCTGAAAGGGACGGTTTCTGTATAGGTATAGGTTTCGGTAGCGTTGCCTTTCGTGAAAGTGACAGTGACCTGATAGCTTTGATTTTCGACAGAAGGTGCCCGTTTGGGTTCGCTGAAGCTGATCTGGATGGGGTCACCCGTATTCCATTTTGGCGTATAGCTGAAAGCTCTGGGGTCGGAGGCCTGGGCGATCAGGCTCAGCGCTTTTTGCACATCTCTCAAATTCAGCGTCATAACACTGGGACGATAAATGGTGACAATCAGAGGTTCACTGCTTTGGTTTCTATCGTCTACCAATACTATTTCGAATGTGTTGTTGTCATCCACTTTGACCGTGGGCAGTTGTAATGTGGCCGTATTGTTCTCATCGATGGAAAGACCTGTATCATTTCCATCTAGACGAATATGAGCGTATGCTTCTCCATAGAGAGTTACAGGTGTAATATCCGTATATACTTCTGTTATATTGTTTTCTTGCAAAACCGGTGGCGCAGGCGGTACAGTATCGATATCAAGACCCAAATCCCGTCTCAGGGTGTCTTCATAGTGTGCTACCGCATGGTTTTGGGGTGTTAATGAAATTCCTATTGTCGCTATATCGTTGATTTTGGTCGTATTGGTATCCGAATCGACAAAATTTCCCTGAAGATTTTGAAGTGCGGACTCTTTGGTGGGATCAATGGTGATCCCATTATAAGGGTTCCCATCGTTGTCTAATGATTGTACAAGTTGCAACAATGCCTGAAGTCTGGGATCTTGTGTTGCGTCCCGTGGTAATCCGAGTAATTCTGCCATATAGACATTGCCATCTTCTGAAATATCAGTTACAGCGATTGAACCAATATACAATCCTCCTATTCTAAAATCTACCTTTGCACATTGCCCATTATAGAAAAATCTTCCTTCTTGGGTTGTGACATTGGTATCACTTGAACACACATAAGTGACTCCTGCCACAGCTGCATCTTTTAAAATTGCACTCCCACTCGGATAACTTGTTTGGTTATGTGTGTTGCCACCACCGCCACCGCATCCAGCGAGGATAATGCTTGCCACAATGGTCGAAAGAGCGGGCATAAAACGTTTTGCCAACAAACTTGACATCGGCTATTCTCCTTGTAAAATATTGATATAAATTTTATTTTATTCAGTTTCTTTAGGAGAGAAGAAGAGAAGAAGGGTTTTTTTAAAAAATGTTAACGAGAGGTTTCGATTTGTAACAAAATGTTAATATAAAATATAAACACTTCAAGTTGGAACTTGTTTTGTTTATATTTGCGTGCATGATGAAATGCGTAAATATATTCATAAAATCTGTATTACAAGACAAATTTTTGCCTTTTTCTTTCGCTCACCGTCTCCAAAATTCATTGCTCCTTGAGCATCTCGATGATCGGTTGCGCCAGCTTCAGCGCCTTGCTCCGGTG
>JAOZOG010000495.1 GCA_029933395.1 Sulfurovaceae bacterium
ATGAGTATCAAGGATACCCGCGGATGTATCAACGGCATTCTCAGCGGCGCGATCAACGAGAGCGAATTCGAAACGCTGCCGATCTTCAACCTGCAGATTCCAAAAACGCTGGAAGGTGTCAATACCGAGGTACTCAACCCCATCAATACCTGGGACGACAAAGATGCCTACATGGAAAATCTGAAAAAACTGGCCGGTATGTTCCAGAAAAACTTCCATCGCTACGACGACGCGGAAGGCGCGTCGGATATTGCGGCTGCCGGACCGAAAGTCTAAATCTTTCTCTCTTCCCGCCTGCGGGCGGGATGACCCGATTCCCTGTAACGTTAATTACTACTTCATGAAAAACTCCAAAACCGTTCTGATTACCGGATGTTCGAGCGGCATAGGCTATCATTGTGCCCATGCACTGCGCAGTGCCGGTTATCGTGTTCTCGCGACTGCCCGGAAAGATGACGATGTCGCTCGACTGAAAAATGAAGGGTTCGAAGCATTCAGACTCGATCTCGACGACACCCATTCGATCGATGAGGCGGTGTCGTGGGTGAAAAAGAGAACGGGTAGCCGACTCTTTGCACTCTTCAATAATGGCGCATACGGTCAGCCCGGTGCCGTGGAGGATCTGAGCCGCGAAGTTTTGCGTGCCCAGTTCGAAACCAATCTCTTCGGTACCCATGAATTGACCGTCAAACTGCTGCCCATAATGATCGAAGCGGGTGAAGGGAGAATCGTCCAGAACTCTTCCGTATTGGGTTTTGCCGCACTGCGTTACAGGGGTGCTTACAATGCCAGCAAATTTGCCCTCGAAGGGCTCAGCGATACGCTACGACTCGAACTCGATGGAACGGGCGTCTATGTAAGCATCATCGAACCCGGCCCGATCCGCAGCCATTTCCGGAGCAATGCGTTGGTAAAGTTTCTTGAACATATCGATCGCGACAAAAGTCGGCTCAGTCATCTTTATAAAAAGAAACTGCAGCAGCTTCAAAGCAGTGAAGATGCTCCCTTTACCCTTGGACCCGAAGCGGTGGCGAAGGCATTGCTGCACGCCTTCGAGAGCCCGCGCCCCAAAACGAGGTACAGGGTGACTTTTCCCACCTATCTCTTTTACTGGCTTAAAAAGGTTCTGCCCGATCGGGCGATGGATGGGGTTTTGAGGAGAGTGGAGTAGCCGGCAGGATCAATCCTTCCAGAGCCCCAGATGTTTCAGAACTGCTTTGATGTCGAAGTTGAAAAAGAGCATCTTGTTTTCGTGCTCTTCGTAGAGGAGGACGTAGATTTTTCCCGATGTTTCGTTGTAATAGGGGTCGCTCAGGAAGTATTTGTCCCGCTTGGTGGTGATGTATCGGAGAAAAGATCGGCGATTCAGCCCCTTTTTTTCTTCATTTATATGATCCTTGTAGATATTCGGCGACTCCTGGATACAGTCGTCGTTGACCACGTAGGCGACCATCAGAAAGGGAGTCTCTTTGACGATCTTTTTCAATCCCTCCAGAGAGTAGTCGTCTTTTTCGTGCTCTTT
>JAOZOG010000496.1 GCA_029933395.1 Sulfurovaceae bacterium
CGCGTTCCAGGCGTGCGCCTTCAACCGCTCGGCCACCTCTCTATACCAAAAAAGTAGAACCCCTCCCCAGATCCCTGCGGCACACGGTGGAGAGGGATGGGCTGCTGTGTTCCCACCCTGACCCGATGTCCCTCAGCACTGTTGCACAGGTCTGAAAAGAGGCAGTGGAATCATAGCCAAAGCATGCTTATAGCTTTTTGATATAAGAGAATTAATACTCCTCTTCGTTGAGAATACTCCATTCATAAAAGGGAAGCGCTTCGAAGGTGATCTTTTCGATCTTGTAGCGGTAGCTGTTGGCGACGGTGACGATCGTCACTTTGTTGACACCATATTTTTTGTAGAGGGAGAATTTATTATGCGATTTTTTCCAGATACTCTCTTCGCTTTCGAAGGGGGCCGGGATGATCAGCTCCCCATGTTCCGTGATATAGCCATGGATACCCAATGTCTTGAAGTCCCGATGATGCTTGATAAGTGCGAGGGCGATCATCGTGTCGAACTGGGTGATGAAGGGTTGGCCGATCGTGAGATATTTGGAGAGGGCAAAATCGAAGAGGATCAGCTTTTTGCCACCTTTCTGGTAGAGGTCGTCGATGAAGTAGAGGATGCCCTCTTTCTGAAATGCCTTGACTGTGCGGTAGAGCCAGTCTTTGGAGACCTTGAATCGTTCTTTGGCGGCGCTGTAGAGCTGGTGAACCGTAAGATGGTGGGTTTGATAGGTGGCCAGAACGGTGAGGAGGGCGATCTCCTGTCTGTCGAAACGACTCTGAAGAAAGCTCTTGAGCTCTGCTGCGCCCTGATGAGGGGTGCGCGACATCAAAGGCAGGGTGCCGAGCTTGAGAAAGCGATTGAAACTGCTGCTCTGTGAGCTGCCCCGCTCAAAAGCCAGGAACTCTTCATAATCCAGAGGAAAGAGCTCGACCGCGCTGAAGCCCTCCAGGCCCAGGTCTGTTCTGGAGACGACAATGATCCGCTCGGCCTGTGGTACTGCATCGAGATGGCAAGCATCGTAATGGTCCAGCACCAGAAGCTCGATACCGCTCTCCTCTATATAGATCTGTATTTCTGCTGTGGAGAGGGGTGAAAAGGTGAGATTGGGATCTTCACAATCGATGTAGAGCAGGGTCTCCTCATCCATATCCTGCAGGTAGTCGGCTACGAGCGCACTCTTGCCTGCGCCCCGTACACCGTAGAGATTGATATGGTTTTCATCGGGGAATTGCAGCTTTCTATCGGTATAGGTGCTGTTCTCCGGAATGGCATTTTGGAAGTAATCAAGCCGTTTCATTCTAATCCTTCCTTCTTAAAAGGAAATAATTTTCAATAGTATAGCGATTTTAGCCTGAAATCTATTGTCTAAAAAAGAGTAAGTCGGTATAATTCGCGTCCAACAAATTTATGTCGGGTCGACCGACGAGTTCTTTATAAGGGTAAAATGTATGGAAAAAATTAGATTGAAGCTGAAAGCTTATGATCACCGTGTACTGGATAGATCAGTTGCTGCTATCGTCGATGCAG
>JAOZOG010000497.1 GCA_029933395.1 Sulfurovaceae bacterium
AAATGAAATTTTACACATATAATGCCGATATCGGTACTTTCGAGATACGTCAGATAGGACATAAGCTCTATCAGCTCTGGATCAATGAAGAGTTGCTGGGGGAGTATGAGAGTCCTGAAAAGGCGGCGCAGGATGTGGCGGAGTTCAATACCGACTATGTGGAGTGGGATAAGCTTGAAAATGAACTGGAGAATGTTCCCCATTCGCTGGAGGATTGGACTCTGATCAAAGAGGAAGTTCCGAAGGTATGATGGAGCCTGCTCCCCAATGCGGTACCGATGCAGCATTGTGTTTTATCGCAGACTGTCACTTGGGGAAGTTGGCAAAATACCTGCGTTTCATGGGGTATGATACGCTCTATTTTTCGCATATCGAAGATAATGAATTGATCGATCTGGCTTCCCGGGAGGCCCGTATGATTTTGACGCGTGACCGTGAACTCTCGCAACGGAAAAATGCTCCTGTATTTTATCTGGACCCGATCACTCTGGGCGAACAGTTGGAGATATTGGCTTGTAGATTTGATCTGGAAATAAGGGGCGATATATATCGTCGCTGTCTGGTCTGCAATACATTGCTGCAGACCATCGACAAGCAAACATTGCATGATGAAATACCAGAAAGGGTTAAAAGCCATTTCGATTTCTTCCAGCGGTGTCCCAGTTGTGGTCGTATCTACTGGCAGGGGGATCACTATCGGAATATGATGGCCTTTTTGAGAGATGTGATAGAGGGGAAAACGTGCGTTTAGGTTTTGTGATCATCGTTTTGTTGGTGGCAGGTGTCGCCTGGAAGTTGTTGGAACTCCGTGTCGACGCGAAGCCGGCGACCGTCATCCAGAAAGAGACTGCCGTACCGATGGATCTCTCCTATGAGAGGATGGAGGCACTGACAACGGTCAATACGATACGTGAAGCGCTGCAGATGAATACCTTGGTAGAGAACAAAGCCCTGACCTCGGCGGCGCAGGCACATGCCGACTATCTGGTACGCAATAATGCAATGTCGCACAATGAAAGAAAAGGGCGCCCCGGGTTCACGGGAATTACGCCTGCAGATCGTGCTGTTGCAGCCGGATATCATTCGCTGCAAGTCAGTGAAAATCTCTCTACCAAAAACCCACACGCCCAGAGTTCTGTCGACGGTCTCTTCTCCGCTATCTACCATCGCTTCGGTTTTCTCGATCCCAGTATCGATGAGATGGGAGTAGGGGTAGCACAGGACAGGAAGAAAAGTTCCCACAGCGCCTTCGTCTATCTGATGGCCAACAGTGAGCTGGAGAGGCTCTGCTCGACCAAGAGTTTCAAAGGAGTTGGAAGATATGTGTATGGAGTGTGCCGCGATCGCAAGTATCGGATAGAAGAGAGTGCATTCAAAAAGGCACAAAACTACTACAAGCGATACAATCCAAAAATCATTCTATATCCCTACAGCGGACAGAATGGAGTGCCGCCCGCATTCTATTCGGAGATACCCGATCCGCTTCCTGATTATGATGTGAGCGGTTTTCCTGTCAGTGTG
>JAOZOG010000498.1 GCA_029933395.1 Sulfurovaceae bacterium
GAGGGCTTACGCCATGAAGAGAATACCACCGAGTGAGAGAATACGCCAGCGTATCAACGATATCATGGAGAACGGTTTGGAGACCGAAGAAGACATGGCCTCGCTCACCATCCGTCTGGGTGTGGAACGTCTGATCCAGGAGATGCTGGAAGAGGAAACAAAGGATTACCTAGGACGCGGTCACTATGAACGGCGTGCGCCCGATCAAGCGCATCGTGGATATCGCAACGGTTACGAGCCGGGGCATGTTCGAACAGGTGAGGGGCAGATCAGCGTGCGAGTGCCCCAAGTGCGAGATGCGCCTGAGACCTATCGTTCCCGTCTCATGGAGAAGATTCGCGGGAACAGCGAAGTCTTGGAGCGACTGGCCGTGGAGATGTACGCGCGGGGGATGTCGACGCGGGACATCGAAGAGGCCATCGAAGAGGCGACAGGTGAACACATCTTGAGTCGAACGGCAGTGAGCAGACTGACAGAGAGTCTGTGGGAAGATTATCAGGCTTTCACTCAGAGGAATCTGTCGAGCTTTCCCGTGGTCTATCTCTTTTTGGATGCGGTCTACGAGCCGCTCAGGCAACAAGGAGGGGGAAAAGAAGGTATTCTGTGTGCTTGGGGCATCTGTGCTGATGGTCGCAAGGTATTGCTGCATGTGGCCTTGGGTAGCAAGGAGTCGTACGACAACTGGCTCGATTTCCTGCGAGATATGTTGAGACGCGGCTTGCCTACTCCCCTGATGATCACCACCGACGGCGCACCAGGTCTGATTAGGGCCGTCGAGGAGGTATACGCCAAGAGTTTGCGTCAACGCTGCCTGGTGCACAAGATACGCAACATCATTGGCAAAGTGCCCGAGAGTGTTAGAAATGAGCTCAAGGCCGACGTGCAGGCAGCCTATTATGCGCCGAATCGAAAGATCGCTGATATGATCGCGGCTGATGTGCTCGGAAAGTATCAAGATACCTACCCCGCAGCCATGAAATGCTTTCGAGAGGATTGGGCAGCCTGCGTTGCCTACATGCGCTGCCCCCAGATCCACCATAAACGGATTCGCACGACGAACCTGATCGAACGTAGCTTCTTGGAGCAAAGGCGGCGTACCAAAGTGATCCCACGGTTCTTCACCGAGAAAAGTTGCCTCAAGTTAGTCTTTGCCTCGCTATGGCAGGCCAGTCAGCATTGGCAAGGCGTCCGGATGACCGCATTTGAGTTGCAGCAAATCGATCTGTTGCGCAAGGAACTTGGACTCATAGATGAGCATAAAACGCGTCGCGAGATGTCGAATGCCAGAGTCGCCTAGCTCACGTCGCCGCTTTTACAGGAATTCTGGGACTTGACCTTCATCGCAGCTTGCCCAAAGCGAGCTGTAGAGTTCTGTCTTTTTGATGGCCATTATATTTGCCCCGCCCAGAGCGTTTTGTACCGAACTCGCATAATCTCCCCAGCTTTACCTTTCCCGGAATATCCGACTTTTGCAAGCATACGCCAAGGCTCTGCCACTGTCAAGGCCCTTTTAAAAAAGT
>JAOZOG010000499.1 GCA_029933395.1 Sulfurovaceae bacterium
TTTTCGAATGAACCCATATCCCCTCTCCATAATGATTTGGCATCATCATACCCAATCTTGTTTGAAAATAGACAGGGAAAAGCTGTGCTTGGAGATGCCCTTTATTTTTGCGCTGATTTTTACGCTGCCTGTACCCTATTTTGTGTATAATAAATCATTAGGGAGCCTCTAAAAATACAGCATACACATAATGGACTTTGCAAATGTGAGATTTTTAGAGGTGCCCATTACACTCCAAGGAGATATGATGAGCACAAAGAAGAGTATGACTCTCACCGACAATCGCAATGGCAAAAGCTATGAGTATCCTATTATGGATGGAACACGCGGACCTTCAGTTGTTGATCTGCGCAGTTTTTTCAAGGACACGGGAATGTTCACCTTCGATCCGGGATACACTTCCACGGCCAGCTGCCAGTCGGATATCACCTTCATTGACGGCGCAAAAGGCGAGCTTCGCTATCGGGGGATTCCTATCGAGGATCTGGCAGAAAACCATAGTTATCTGGAGAGTTGCTATCTTCTCCTCCACGGAGAATTGCCCTCCGAAGAGCAGCTGACTGATTTCGACCTGGAACTTCGACACAGGGCATTCATCCCCGAAGGTCTGCGTCATCTCTTCAGTGCTTTCCCGGACTATGCCCACCCGATGTCCACGCTGAGCGCTTCGGCGACAGCACTCTCTTCGTTCTACAGCGAACACCTCAACCTCCACAATGACGAAGAGTATTTCGAGATGGCACACCGGATTCTTGCGAAAATCCCTACCCTGGCTGCACTTGCTTATCGTCAATCCAAAGGTATTCCCTTTATTCCGCCTAATATCGATCTGAGTTTTACGGAAAACTTCCTTACGATGATGCGTGCCTATCCCGGAGGCAAGATGAAGCTTGGAAAAAATGGGCATGAATATATCACACCGCTGGAGATCGAGGCACTCGATACGATTTTCACACTCCATGCAGACCATGAGCAAAATGCTTCGACTACCGTTGTCCGCGGTGTTGCCTCTACGGGAGCGCACCCTTACGTCGCCATCTCTTCAGGTATCGCCGCTCTCTGGGGACGCGCGCACGGAGGTGCCAACGAATCGGTCATCGCGCAGCTGACCATGATCGGCAGTGTCGACCGTGTCGATGAATTTATCGCCCGTGCCAAAGACCCCAATGACAGTTTCCGCCTGATGGGATTCGGACACCGCGTCTACAAAAACTTCGATCCACGTGCAAAGATCCTCAAGCAGCTGCAGGACCAGCTCAGAGAGGAGCTCGATCTCGATTCCAATCTGATGCGTATCGCGGCCCGCATCGAGGAGATCGCACTCAGTGACGAATACTTCATCTCCAGAAACCTCTATCCCAACATCGACTTCTACTCCGGCATCATCCTCACCGCCCTGAAGATACCCAGAGAGATGTTCACCCCGATTTTCGTCATCGGCAGGACGATCGGATGGATCGCACAATGGATCGAGTTCAAGAAAGACCCGATGTCCAAGATCGCACGGCCAAGACAGCT
>JAOZOG010000500.1 GCA_029933395.1 Sulfurovaceae bacterium
ACTTTGATCAGGTTGTCGAATCCGCATCCCTCGATCTGGCAGAGGCCAAGATCGTATTCGTTTCCACGGATATCCTTCTCGATACTTCTGATATCGAGATCGACCAGCTTGATCTGGTAGTCTACATCGCATATCTTGACCTGGCATTTTTTCAGTCCAAGGTCTTCGGTAAGAATATCCTTCTCGATCAGCTTCTTCTCGTTGTCCGTCTGGCAACCCTCGAGCTGGCACTCTTTCAATGCAATATCCGCATCGATGCTTTCCGCCTGTTTGTCCGTCACGTCTTTCTGGTTCTCGATATTGATCAACTCGAGAGCGGAGCGTGAAGCGTTGGCATTCGTGGCTTCGATGGAAGTCACGTAGACCTGCGCCAGGATCTGTGCGATCTGCTCGTTCGTGAAGCCAAACCGCTTGAATTGCTCCTCCAGTTTTGCGATATGTGAAGAGAGGATCGAGTCTTCCCCGGTCATCATCAACACATTGTCGCTGTAATACTGTTTGAATTTTCCTATCAAATCCGCCATCTATATCCTTTCAGGTGAATTTTATCGCAAACTCTCCGTTGGCCCCAAACGGGTCTTCCAGTTTGAGCATTTCGAGAGGCATGAACATCCCCGAATACATGAAGTCATCGAGGTCCTGATGGGATTCCATGTCGCCAAGGGTTCTGCTCATGGCTTTCTTCTTGGCTTCTTCCTTTTCCTTTTCCCGAAGCATTTCCTGTTCTTCGGCCTTTCTTTCGGCTTCCTCTCGCAGTTTTCTCATGTCCTGGATGGAGGGCAGGGCCGTGAAAAGCTTGACCCCGGCTATCGTCTGGGCGGAAAGCAGGAGCATATTTCCAGCGCTGATAACGGCCGAACCGGTTCCCGCCCAGAAGCCTCCGCCTCCGGCGATACCCTTTATGCCGCCGTACGCCATAAAGATGGCGCCCAGCTTGGCTCGTATGGCTCGAAACTCCTCTCCGGTGATCAGAGAGATGGTAAGGGCGACGATATCCAGTGTCAGTTTCACCAGAAGCACCTCGATGACCAGGTCCCCGAAGCCGAAAACCGCACCTATGATACCAGCGATGATGCCGAACAAGCCGCCCTTTTTATCCTCTTCGTCCACATTGATGATGGAAAACTGTCCCAGAAAGTAGGAACCAACGTCGGGCGGGGAACGAAGGAAATTTTCCACATCAAGCTTCCAGGTATCGCCGTTATACCGAAACATCCCATACTTCTCAAGCTCGGGATTCATCGTGGGCTCAATGACCTGGTTCCGTCCTTCCCAAAAGAGATTCACGTACCATTGCGCCCAGGTATAGAGCCCTTCGGTGCCGGACATAAGCCAGAGATAATCCGTCGAAGACTGCCCCATCTCATACTTCGGATACTCATAGTTGATGAAATCGATCATGCCAGGCTTGAAGTCAACCACGAAATATTCGAGTGTATCGGGAGCGTATCCAGTCCTGGCCGGAAAACCAGGAAGGAAAACTTCCGTTTCGTCGATCTTCGACATGGACTCGCT
>JAOZOG010000132.1:0-1483 GCA_029933395.1 Sulfurovaceae bacterium
AAACGATTTCCAGGCACGATGGATCATCATCGCCACACCGTGCAGCAATCCCCAAAAAACGAAGGTCCATCCTGCTCCATGCCAGATACCTCCCAGTAAAAAAGTGATCAACAGATTCGTATAGGCGCGCAAGGAGCTTTTTCTGTTCCCTCCAAGTGGGATATAGATGTAGTCTCTCAAAAAACGGGAGAGTGTCATATGCCATCTGCGCCAGAAATCCTGTATATCCAGTGCCTTGTAGGGAGAGTTGAAGTTAAACGGGAGTTTGATATTGAAAAGCAGTGCAGCCCCGATCGCCATATCGGTATAACCGCTGAAGTCGAAGTAGAGCTGAAAGGTATAGGAGAGCGATGTCGCCCATGCTTCAAAAAAATTGAGTGCTGCATCACCGTCAAAACCGGCATTGGCCCACTTCGCGAAACTGTCAGCGATCACCACTTTTTTGAAAAGTCCTAACGAAAAGACAAAGAGGCCCGTGGCGATATGCCGGTAGTTTTTGACAGCATTCCATCTGGAAGCGAACTGTGGCATCATCTCCGAATGGTGAACGATCGGCCCGGCGATCAGCTGCGGGAAGAAGGTAACAAAGAGTGCATAATTGAGAAAATCATACTCCTTTGTCTCTCCGCGATAGGAGTCTACCAGATAGGCGATCTGCTGGAAAGTGAAAAAGGAGATCGCCAGCGGCAGCGCCAGATGCAGCAGCGAAATATTCGAGCCCGCAAGCAGATTGAAGTTTTCGATCAAAAAATCCGAATATTTGAAATAGGCAAGCAGTGCAAGGTTGGCCGTGATACCGACTGCAAGAACGGTTTTTTTGCGGGTACGAACCTTTTTGAAGTTCTCATTGAGCGTATTGCCGATGAGATAGTTGAAGAGCATCGAAGCAAGAATTAGAGGTAGATAACTGATATTCCACCGAGAGTAGAAAAAGAGCGAAGCGAAAACCAGAAAGCCCTTTGCGCCCGCAATCCACCGATACCTAAGGAGGAAAAAGTAAACAAAAAAGGCTGCCGGCAGAAAGAAGAATATGAATTCATAACTGTTGAACAACACCCGGTATTCCCCTCCTTCTATCAGTGGGTAGTATACCATAGCAAAAAGAAAACAGAAGATAGATATGCTAGAATACCCCTATTAGAGAGTTGCCAAAAGGAATGAAGCAAAGTGAATGAAATCGCCATACTTCTTACGAGCTATAACGGCGAAAAATATATCGGGGAACTGCTGCATTCACTTGGGGCCCAAACTGATATCAGGTTTGACCTTTATATCCGTGATGACGGCTCAAGCGATGAAACCATTATGATCATAGAGGCGTTTTGCTCACACTCCTCCTTTCCGGTGACACTACTACCCCAGGGAGAAAACCTTGGCGCAGCGCAAAATTTTGCTGCTCTTTTGCAGTATACACTGAAGAACAAGCAATACCGTTATTTTATGTTTTGCGACCAGGATGATGTCTGGCTGCCCGAAAAGGTGG
>JAOZOG010000132.1:1583-4783 GCA_029933395.1 Sulfurovaceae bacterium
TACCGTTATTTTATGTTTTGCGACCAGGATGATGTCTGGCTGCCCGAAAAGGTGGAAGAAACATATAAAGCGATGCAAAAAACGGAGAGTCTCAATCCCGACACCCCTATACTCATCCACACCGACCTGCAAGTCACCGATGAAAAACTCAATCTCCTGCACCCCTCCTACTGGGCCTATCAGCATATCGATCCAAACTACGACTCCCTCAATCGTCTCTTGATACAGAATGTCATCACAGGATGTACCGCAATGATCAATCACCCCCTTGCCGAAATAACAAATGAGATTCCGAAAACAGTTATTATGCATGACTGGTGGATTGGCTTGGCCGCCGCTGCATTTGGCAGGATAGAGGCACTCCCCCTCAGTAGTGTCAGCTATCGCCAGCATGGTAAAAACGATACGGGAGCTACCGCCTATAATCTTGCCGCTATCACTGCGAGAGCGTTCTCACTCTTCTCCTTCTCCTTTGACAAATATACCCGGCAGGCACGTTCCTTTCTCAAAGTCTTTGGCGATAGACTAGACGAAGAGCAAAAAGAGCTTCTCGAAGCCTTTATCTCCATCGAAAACAGCTCTTGGCTGAAAGGTAAGATGACACTGGCAAAATACCGGTTTCTAAAACAGCACTGGATGCGCAACATAGGACTCTTTCTATGCAAATAGATATCTCCGTCATCATCCCCACCTACAATGCGGAACGTTACCTTCCCCGACTGCTCGAAAAGCTCAGAAAGCAGACAGTCAATTTCGAACTGCTGATCATCGACTCCTCCTCGGCTGACGATACAGTCAAAATAGCCCGGAAGTATACGGATCACATTGCAATCATTCCCCAGAGTGAATTTGACCATGGCGGCACAAGGACAAAGGCGGCGCAGATGACCTCGGGAGAGGTTATCGTTTTTCTCACACAGGATGCCCTGCCGGTCAATGACGATGCGATCGAGAAGATCGTCTCTGTCTTTGACGACAGTACGATTGCTGCAGCTTACGGCAGGCAGATCCCCTACAAAGAGACCTCCCTCTTTGGCAAACATCTGCGGTATTTCAACTACCCTGAAAATTCCCATACCCGATCATTGGAAGACGCTGACAAATACGGAATGAAGAGTGTATTTCTCTCCGACAGTTTCGCTGCCTACAGGCGGGAGGCAATGGACAAGATCGGCTGGCTCAAAGACGGACTCATCAACAGTGAAGACAGCTATGCCGGCGCCAAACTGCTGCTGGCAGGATACAGGCTCGCCTATGTCTCAGATGCCACTGTTTACCATTCACACTCCTACACACTCATCCAGGAGTTCAAACGCTACTTCGATATTGGTGTCTTTTACAATACACAACGGTGGATACTTGATCGTTTCGGCAAAGTAGAAGGAGAGGGCGGAAGATATGTCAAATCGGAGCTTCGTTACCTGCGCCGAGAACGTGCCTGGCATAAAATCCCCGAGTTCTTTATGCGCAACGGAATGAAATATCTTGGCTTCAAGCTGGGGCAGAACTATCACCATATTCCACAAAATATCATCGACAGAATCAGTATGCATCCCCACTGGTGGAAGAAGGAATCAACGAGAAACAATTGATTTTTCGCTAGAATAACCCCCTAATATTCGCCAAGGCCTCAGCACCATGAAAGATCTTATAGCAAAAATTATTTTTATTCTATCTGATCTGCTGATTATTACATTCTCTATCTATTTTGCTGATTTCCTTCGCGGTCATTTGGAGGGAGTACTTGGTGAAGCCCATATGGCTACCCTCTCCAACTTCAATGCTCTTTTACCACTCTATATTGTTCCTATCGTACTTTTTGCCTATGAAGGGATCTATACCTACCGTTACGACTTCTGGCACGAAAGCCGCCTGGTCCTCAAAGCGATTGCTTTCAGTATTATTCTCGTCTTCTCCTACTTCGCTATCACCAAAACAATCGGTACCTATTCACGTTTCGTGATCGGTTTCAGTTTCCTGCTTATGGCGCTCCTGATTCCCTTCTCCAAGAACCTCATCAAAAAGCTGCTCTACAACCTTGGTCTTTGGCAAAAAATAGCAAAAATCTATGGAAATGATCCCTTCTTGACACAGGAGATCTATGGCAACCCCTATCTGGGCTATGTCAAGCCACGCAGCAGCCAGGAGCCTGCCACCCTTTTTGTCAATCCAAAAGGAAGCGATACGGCCTCACTCAAGCGTATCATCTCTTCGCAGATACAAGAGCGCAGCGAAGTGATATTTATTCCGCTGATCGATGAGTATGACCTTACCTATTCGCATATTTACGAGCTCTCCAATACACGAACCAATCTCATCGTATTTCAAAACAGGCTCAAAAACCGCTATCTGCTCTTTTTCAAACGTATCACCGACCTGCTTCTTTCGGCACTGATCTTTCCTTTTTTAATCCTGCCAATGGTCTATATCGCGTACAAAATACGGCGTGAAGAGCCTGGAAGCAGTATCCTCTTCAAGCAGGAGCGACTGGGGATGGAGCGGAGTACTTTCGTCTGCTACAAGTTCCGGACAATGTACGAAGAGAGTGATGAGATCCTGCAGGCATATCTGCAGACACATCCAGAAGAGACTCTCCACTATAAAAAATACCACAAATACAGAAATGACCCCCGTGTCACACCTATTGGCAGATTTCTGCGCCGCACTTCGCTTGATGAGCTGCCGCAGATCTTCAATGTTTTCAAGCAGGAGATGAGCTTTATCGGGCCGCGCCCCTATATGCTCGATGAAGAGGAGATCGCGGGCGATTCACTCGATACGATCCTGACCGTACGACCCGGGATCACCGGACTCTGGCAGGTCAGCGGGCGCAGCGAGCTTGACTTTCAGTCACGTATCGATCTGGATGTCTGGTATATCCGCAACTGGAACCTCTGGATGGATCTGGTCATTCTCATCAAAACCGGCAAAGCGGTTTTCCTCAAAAGAGGGGCACACTAGACGGCTTGCCCTTCAACTTTTGCAACGATCTCTTTCCATATCCGTAGAGCCAGCGTATCCGGAAGCTCAATATCGTCAAAAGTGAGTCGCTCTCCTGCTGCTACATCTCTGCGCAATGTTGCATTCGAAACCAATCCGATCGGCAGATGATTGGTATCGTCTTCGATGGTAACCGCGATACCCCGCACATCAAAGCTTCCGATCCCCTTCTCGATCTTCTCGCCTGCTTTCAGATCCCG
>JAOZOG010000132.1:4883-5943 GCA_029933395.1 Sulfurovaceae bacterium
GCAGCGCCCAGACCATTGGCAACCAGTGCCTGCTCAATCTGTACTTTGGTACCGTCCGTAAATGAAGTCACCATCCCCAGGCTGATCTGTGATTTTTTACTCCAGTACTCCATATCTTCCATTGTAGGATTGTGATTCAAAAAGCCTTTGATGTTGCCATACACCAGGGGGCTGAAACCCATGTCCAGCGCCTCTTCATGGAGAATCGCCAAAGCACCAGGCTGGTCCCCCTCCGCCTCTGTCACCAGTCCTTTGTCGATAAAATAGGAACCGGTTGTAATATGAAATTCCGAATTCATTGTCACAACAGGAATATTCGCTTTCAGTACCTGATCGATCGTATCAGTCGCATAGATCACATCTCCACTGCACTCGACGATCAGATCGGAATCTTCGATCAAATCTTCGATCGAATTGGTCAAAAGCTGATTTTGGGGAAAGTCGCTACGCTCCTGGATATTGGTTCTTGTCAAAACACCCGACAGCATATAATCTTTATGACTTGTCAGCAGATCTACCAATCCTTTGGCAATAAATCCCGTTCCAACGACTCCAATACGATACATCTTTTTCCTTTTTCCCTATTTATTTTCAGCCCGGCAATAACAGAACACTACTACTGTTTCCTGATAATATTTGCCATACCTTCAACCAGTTCAATAGTGGAATTAGCTTCCCCCATGATATGTGTCACTCTGATTTGTGCATCAGTAGTAGTCTTCACGACTTGATCGCCAGTTGTTACCGCGTACAACTGCCCATAGAGCATCTTTTCTGTACCTGCAGGCAATACTTCTTCCGATGCACCGCCACCGCCACCGCCTCCACCGCCGCAGCCAATCAGGAAAAACATTGAACTTATTATTACGATATTTTTCATCTTCAACCCCTAAAACAATATACCATTTTCTGGTATTTTTGCTGTAAAAACAACACTCTTTTTCTCTTCATCGATCCCCACAGAGACGATATCCTCTTTAGGTACCAATGTCTCCGGAAAAGCAAGTAATTCTTGACGTTCCTGCTCTGCCTGCTCTTTACAGTGTGCATATTTCAAGCC
>JAOZOG010000501.1 GCA_029933395.1 Sulfurovaceae bacterium
TCCGACGGCTGCCCGCTTCTTATCGTCTGCAGTAAAGTCTACTGGTAGTAGTCCAAGAGTCCGGCATTTATTGATTGCCTCCTCTGCTTTGTCAAACTCATCTTTATCTATGGCCCTAAATGATTGCTCAAGCTGATAGCACCATCCCCGAGCGGATATTTTGAAGTCAACCAACTCCTGAAACTCTTTCATCGCATTTGCGAAGTTAATCAGGTCTTGATTGTATTTAGCGGTCTTCTTGGCTGTAGGCCGGCCCCGTCCCCTGTATGGGATCGTAAGGCGGGCGGTCATCGTCTTAGATTGGCGAATCTTTTAAAAGTTTGGGGATTGTTCATAGCATCCTCCAGTTTTGGATTAGATGCTTAAGGAGAAACGCCAATTTCGCAGCCTTAAACATCTTCAAATATTATAGCGAATCTTTCTTTTATTGCATCAAATGTTTTTGATAGGTATATTCCTGAGAGAATAGAATAGATATGAACGCAAAAAGCCCCGGCCTCACTGAAGAGACACGGGGCTTTGCTGCTCGTGGCTGCGAGGCTTGGCGGGGCCTTTGTTTACAAGCATATTATAGCATAAACAGGATAAAAAATATCCTATTTACGACACTGGGGAACGAAACAAGTTTGCCAACATCCGCCCTTTCCTCGAATGCCTCCTTTGACGGCTCACTCTATCGTTCACAATGATTTAGAGTTGATGAAAGTATACCACCTTTTTGTATCATATTTCAATACATATTGTATCGGATAGTATAATATAATATATCAAAACGCCCACCCAGACGGGCTTTGCGGATTGTAAGAAAAACTTACATTTTTATCTTTTGACCTCTCGAAAATTGCCTGATTTTGTAACACTGTTTGGATTTTCATTACCCAGCAAGAAGCTAAACCTCTTTTTGTACCCTCGGATCTCTTCTTTCAACGTGGCGACCTCTTCCAGTAGTTTCTCCACCTGTTTGCGCTGTGAAGCCTTCGGGCCGTCGTGGTTCTTCACTATGCTGCCATCCTGCCTTTTGAGGCCGTACCGATTGGCGACGGCACTCTGAAACGCATCGCGGATATTGTCGATCTTCGTGATCCCCTTCTGCATCAACTCTTTTTGCACGAACTTATAGCGGTCGAGGTCGAAGTAGGCTATCCTGATATGCAGGTGTGGTGTGGTCTCGTCTCGGTGAATGTAGGCGCTTATCACCTCCAGCCCGTCAAAGTGGAAGCGAAAGAATCTATAGGCGGCTTTGAGGTACTCGATAGCCCGCAGGTCGTCAAGCGCACCGGGTGAAAATGATATGACGAAGTCCTGGGCCATTGATTGATAATCAACATTACCTAGCTTGTTTTTGATCTTTCGCACCATCCTGTTACGCGTGCCATATCTCTTATTATGTGCTTTTATCTGTTTCTGTTTGGCAGATACGAAGTGCGCATAATTTTTGTAGGGGGATCGTTTCAGGTTGATGTTCAGGTGTGCTTTGGTGGGGTCTGCATTCTCCGGCGTGTATATCCTGGC
>JAOZOG010000133.1 GCA_029933395.1 Sulfurovaceae bacterium
CGCTTGGAGTGCTTGAGATCGAAATCACCCTCGTTGATCTTCGCCTTCATCTCCTCGATATCGTTGAGCGAATTCTCGAAGATATGCCCCAGGATATTGACATCGATATCGGAGTTGAAATCATACGCACTCAGTGCCAGAGGACATTCGTTCAGTACATCATCATCGATCCTGAGATTTTGGAGCACCTCATCCTCGGCAAAGAGTCCGCCGTCATACTCGGGAATATTCAGTTTTCTGTTGCCTTTGTGGATCGCCTTGAAATAGATCTGGTAGAAGTGATAGAGCGAACGGTCTTCGATATCCTCACGGTAGCGGTCGATGATCGATTGGATCGTATTGGTCGGGAGGATGCCGCGATCTTCGGCGAAAAAGATAAAGACCATCCGGTCCAGGATCGTCTGCGTCTTGCCCAGCAGCAGATGTTTGTCGTATTGGGGATTGTTTTTGGCGATATTTTCGAAGAGACTCGCCCTCAGGCCTGCGTACTTTTTGTAGAGTTCGTTCGATACCCTCTCCTCCTGCAGTTTCGACTGCTCTTTGAGCTTCAGCGGCAGATCGGCGAAAAGGCTCTCGCGGCTCAGCAGAGAGTAGAAGAGTACGAAACGCTCCTCGTCCAGATCGAAGAGCCCAAACTCCTCGAAACGGTCGGAGTAGTCGATATAGAGACGCAGCTTTTCAAAATTGGAGGTGAGGATATAGCGACAGTCCGGGTGGTTGTTTTTGTAGCTGAAAGCCTGGTTGACGATGCGTTCCATCATCCTGGTTTTCGTCGATTTGAGTTCGATGACGGCGATCACCTTCCCCTCTCTGAGAATCGCACCGTCTGCCTTCCTGCTGTCGGTGAGATTCTTCTGCTCGGCGATCAGGTCGTAGTCTGGTGAGGGGTAGAGCGTATACCCCAGCACCTTGACAAAAAGATCATTGAGGAAGCCATACTGGTACTGCTCCTCTTTGGATGTTTTGATATTGGCGATCTTGGGGAGAAATTCGGAGCGATAAAGAGTATAGGCTTCGAGGGCTTTTGCTCTGTTGTATCTTTTGAGATGTTGACGGAGAACTGAGTTTTGGAAGAGGGACATTGCAGATGTGCCTTTTGCATAATGATAAGCCATTATAGCGGAAAATAGAATATATTAAAATGATTTATGTTGTATTGTCTCATTACTATTTCTGATATACTGATATCAAATATTTAGAAAGGGATAATTATGGCGCAGAGAGACAGAGAGAAATGGGACAGAAAATATACCGAGATGGCCGACCTGCTCAAACCACGCAAACCCAGCGAAATGGTCTCCCTCTATTATAAAGAAGCACCGGGCAAACAGGCACTCGATCTGGCTTGCGGAAGCGGACGGCATGCGGTCTTTCTCAGCAAAAAAGGCTTTCGCGTCGATGCAGTCGATATCTCCCCTATCGCACTCGAGCAACTCGCGAAACGTTCTGACCCTGAAAAAGTCACCCTCATCGAGGCCGATCTCGATGATCTCGAACTGCAGCCTGAACACTATGACCTTATCGTCAAAACCAACTACCTCGACCGCAAGCTCATCGAACGCGCCAAAGCAGCACTCAAGCCCGGCGGCATCTTCATTGTGGAAACTTATGTCGAAGACGAAGAGAACGAAAAAAAAGACGCCAACCCCGATTTTCTGCTCCAGGAAGGAGAGTTGCATTCGTTTTTCACCAACAACTTCGTGATGCTGGAGCATAAAACCTTCTGGAACGAAAAGTATGAAAAAAACCGTATGAAAAAAGAGGCAATTGCAGTGCAGAAATTTGTGTAGGTCTTTGGGATAAGTAGTAGGCCTTTATCGCCTCTCCTGTTTTACTTCAGGATCTAAGCTTTTAAGAGCTTCTGCAGCAGAAGATCTTCAACATTTTGTCTTGAATCCAAAACAGCCATAATATACACAGTGTCATCACCTATTTTATAAATAATTCTCCAGGGTGGAGCGACTACTTCTCTATAAAGTGTAATCCCCTCTTTTTGAAGCTCAGGCACAACGCGGCCTTTTAAAGGAAAAAAATTACTTGAGTGGGCCTTTTTTCTGATTTTTAGATAAACATCCTTTGCGATACCCGGACTCTCTTTTTTGATATATTCAACAATGCCCAAAAGGTCATCTTTGGCGCTGCTGGTCCATTTCAGTTTATAGGTTTTACTACTCATTCAATAATTCTTCAACGGCGTCGAAAACATCATCTTCGCTATATGTATCTCCATTTTTGATATCTTCTTCCGCAAAAGATAAAAGCTTCAAAAGAGAAATTGCATTTTTCATATCTTCATAGCTTTTAGGATCTTGAATGACGGCTTTTGCTTCACCATTTTGCGTAATAATCATAGGCCTGTGTGTTTCATTGATCTGCTTGAGCACATCTGCTGCCCTGCTTTTTAAATAAGTAACGGATTTTATGTCATTGACAATTTGCATTATAGACTCCTTCAGTCTTTATATAGTATCAAATTATGACTGATTTTGCAACTATGTATTTGTGCGTTCCCAGAGATGACGTTGGGAACGAGAGTAAAATACCGCCATGCTTCGCGTAGGGTGTTGTGCCCTCACAACACCAAAATTTTCCAATATGGCAATCCCTGCATATCCCTTACTAATAAATTTTTCGTATGATCTTGTGGTGTTGTCGGGGGACAACACCCTACGCGTGTATTCGTAATAGGATATCCGTAGGAATCGGAAGGCTTCGCCTCCGTTATTCGGGGCTGAAAGCCTCCGACTCCGAAATGAGGATGGATTGAAGAAGCTACAGACTCTTCCCCGCTGCAAAGACCACAGCTGCAAAGATACCGAAATAGACTGTCCCCGCCAGCAAAATCGTCTGCGCCAGCATGCGCGGTTTGTCGTCGTATCGCTGTTGTACTGCTGCCGACTCATCGAAGTAGAGATGCTTCACGATCCAGGCATAGTAACCGACCGACAGGGCAGAGTTGAGCAGTGCGATGAGGACGATGGGCCAGAGGCCGGCATCGACGCCGGCGTAGAAGACGATCGCTTTGCCGAGGAAACCGGCCAGCAAAGGGATACCTGCAAGTGAGAAGAGCTGTGCCGTAAAGAAGAAGGCCAGTCCTTTGTTCTGCTTGGCCAGTCCCTTGATCTCTTCGAGTGTCTGGATATTATACTTTTTACGCAGGATATCGAGCAGCAAAAAGACAGCGCTCTGCATAAAGATATAGGCGATCGCCATATAGAGCAGGCCCGTGGAGGCATAGCCGCTCTTGACCGCAGCGAAAGCCAGCAGCATATAGCCCGCATGTGCGATGGAGGAGTAGGCAAGGATACGGGCGATACGTTTCTGGAAGAGTGCCAGGAAGTTACCCAGTGTCATCGTAACGACCGCCAGTGTCGCCATCACCGGAACGGTCATCGTAAGATGCTCAGCCAGGAAAGGGGCGAAGAGGCGGAACATTGCTACGGCTACTACTGTCTTGGCAAGACCTGTCAAAATCGCAGCGTGCGAGTGACGCACCAGCGCATAGGTATCCGCTGCCCAGCCGTGCATCGGTACGATGGTCAGCTTGTAGAAGAGTCCCAGCAGCATCACGAAGAGGCCGGCTGTCGAGAGCGTGCTTGTCTGAAGCGCGATCGGCGCACCCAGTTTGCCGCCCCCAATAAGATAGAGTGCAGCACCCAGTAGCAGAATACCCGTCGCGATAGCTCCGGCGATGAACATCTTGACCGCTCCTTCTGCCTGCGCCGGCGTCTTGATATGGCTGACAAGGACGAAGGAGATGATACTGACCGCTTCAAAAGCGATGATGAAGGTCAACAGTGTATGACTCTGCAGCAGTGCGATGGATGCCGCACCGATGAAGAGCGTCTGCGTGATCGTCTGATCCTCCTCTTCGTGCAGGAAGAGTGCCAGCAACACAATCTCGAGAATCATCGTGAAGAGGCGTACCGCTTCACTGTTCGCAAAGCCGCTCAGACCGATCGTCGAACCACTGTAAGTCAAAAAGAGTGCACCCAGTGTCGCCACCAGTGCAACAGGCTTGAGCCACATCGTACGGTGGAGCGCCAGACTTACCAGCGCAGCGATAAACAAGAGAGAAAAACTGCCCAACATTAGAGACCTCCTTGTGGTGCAAGTGACGCAAAGGCGCTATTGATCACATCGAAAAGTACCGATGGGAAGAGACCGAAGAGGACGATCAGTGCTGCAAAGGCGATCAGTGCCGCGAACTCGACACGATCCATCTTGAAGTCACTTTTCTTGACCGTCTCGGAGATCTCACCATAGACAACCCTTCGGAACATCCAGATGATATACCCCGCTCCGATCATCGAACCAAGCGCGACGACAATCAGCCAGAAGCCGTAACTCTTGATCGCTGCAATGAGGATCGTCAGTTCACCGACGAAGCCCATCGTACCGGGCAGTCCAAGTGCCGCCAGTCCGGCAAGCACGAAGATAGCGGAGAGGTACGGCGCCTTCTGCATCAGGCCGCCCATATCCCCCATCTGCCAGCTTCCTGTCTTGTGATGCAAGAATCCGGCGATCAGGAAGAGCGGCGAGATGATCAGCGCGTGACCGATCATTTCGTAGAGTGCCGCACTCAAACCGGAGTAGCTCAGTGTCGCGATCGCCACCGTCACCAGACCCATATGGGAGATGGAGCTGTAAGCGACCATCTTCTTGAGATGCGTCTCGTAGAGTGCCATAAATCCGGCATAGAAGAGTGTGATCAGCCCCAGTGCCAGGATCACCCAGGCAAACTCTGCAGAGTGCTCAGGCATCATCAGAACGACCATACGGATCATCGCATAGGCACCCATCTTCAGCAGGACACCCGCCAACAGGACAGAGATCGGTGCAGGAGCCTGCACGTGTGCATCAGGCAGCCATGTATGAAAAGGAAAGATCGGCATCTTGACCGCAAAACCGACAAAGAGCAGCCACCAGATCAGTACCGGACTCGCCAGCATCGACTCTCTCACCAGTGTCATATCCATCGTGCCTGTCTCTTTGTAAATGAGGAAAAAGGCGAGCAGGATCAACATCGACGCGACATGGGTATAGAGGAAGAACTTGACAGCTGCATAGATGCGCCCCTCTGCACCCCAGATACCGACGAGAAAATACATCGGTACCAGTGTCAACTCCCAGAAGATGAAGAACCAGAGGAAATCCGTACTCATAAAGACACCCGTGATCGGCCCGGCAAAGAGGATCAGCAGTGCAAAGTAGCTCGAAGGCCACTTCATCGTCCAGCTCGAAAGTGCCACGAGGATCAACAGCAGTGATGTCAAAATCAGCATCACGACACTGAGATGATCGACCTGCAGCGTCAGCGCGAAGTCGAAGTGCTCCACCGCCAGATAGGTTCCCAGATCGAGATATCCCGTCTCAGGTAGAATCGCAAGCAGCTCCAGTGAATAGATCAGCATCCAGCCAAAAAGTACCAGCGCGGTATATTTGACGAAAGTATGCCTCTTTCTGCCATAGAGTGCAACTATTGCCGCCAGCAGGATCGGTCCGAAGATAAAAACAAGTGGACTCATACGGCACCTCCTATCATCATTGCAGCAAGCAGGAGCAGTAATCCAAATGCCATCGCACCCGAATTATCCCCCGCTCTGCCACTATAGGTATGGCCGAATGCCCGGGTCACTCTCTGTGAGAGGCCGACCATTCCATTGACAGCTGCATCGACGATATGATGGTCGATCCAATTGATCGTCTTCGCAAAACTCTCGATAACGACATTGTGCGTGAACCAGAAGATCATCTTTTCGATATAGTAGCCGTTGAAGAGAATGCCGTGAATCGTTTTGATCAGAGGCTGTGAAGCGATCTTTTCCGTCAGATCAGGCCGTTTGACATAATAGTAGTAGACGATCAACGCCAGCAGTGCGATACCGCTCATCAGTCCAAAGAAGAGGCCTGCCACATGCGGCTCTTC
>JAOZOG010000502.1 GCA_029933395.1 Sulfurovaceae bacterium
CGCCAGCCAGTGTTTGCATCAAGGTGAAACGGTGCGCTTCGTATTCGCCCTGTTCGTATAATTGGCGGCGGGAGTAGAAGGCGTCGAAATGTAGGCCTGGCGTTCCAAAGATCACATCCTTATCGGTTGTGGCCACAATCACTTCCTCAGTGTGATTGAAAGCGTACCAGCCGCAAACATCATCGGCTTCGCAATTCGACACGACTATGAATTTTTTGCGTGCCCACTTTTGCAGATCATAGAACACCTGGGGCTTTTTGAGGTTCTTGCGATTCTGTTTGTATTGCGGGTACAAATCGTAACGGAAGTTTGTCTTGTCACTCATTATGATGATGGGTTTCTTTTTGAGCTTGATAAATTCAAGTGCGATATCGTCTTGGATACGTTCGATCTCTTCTTTGAAACGCTTTTTGTACTTTTTGAGATCACCTTTTGAATCGATGCTTTCACCTTCGGCGTTTTGTACCGGGATGACATTGTAAAGCAAGTGGTCGGCGTCGATGACGAGTTTCTTTTTCATATCTCACCTTTCAAATAAAAATCCAAGGCTTCTTGGAAAGTGATACCGTTGTTTTTTAAGGACATCATTTTCGCAAATTGTTTCGGTTTGCGTAATTTCAACCGGTCGAAACGTTTCATGCCCAATTCATCCGGTTTTTCCAAATGCAACCCGAAGGCACAATAGGCACAACCGGTACGTGTTTCACCGCAAATGATTTTGTTGCCGTTTTTATCAAACACATCGTCGTAAATAGATGAGTACCGCACATTGAATTTTTGAATATATGCCCAAATGTCCTCATCCGTCCAAATGCTCAAAGGGCGACTTTGGGGTTGATTGGTATTGTAACTGTTGCAGCCGTTTTCAAGCCAAGATTTTGCACGATCTATTGATTCGTAAGTCATTGTTCCAACATAACCAAAACGTTTAGTTTTTCTCTCATAAATATGGACAGGTCGTTTTTTTAAAATATCACAACATTTTTCACTCACAACAAAGGGTGCTTCAAGCAAACGTTTCCATTTTTCTGGTAATTTTGAAGCCGCTTTATAAACATTTTTCGAATTGAACCCAGTCATATACAATTTCGTCGTTTTACACGATGCGGGTTGGGTTTTTATTCTGCGAATTTTCATAGCGTTTTGTTTTGAAATAAGAGGGAATCCTTCACACTCCACGGTTTCATTGAATGTCATTTTAGGTTCAAGCCATGTTACATTTTCAACAGTGCGTACAAAATCGAGGATTTCTGGAAATTCGTTCGTGGTGTTAAAAAAAACCGCTGGGACATCCGGGTAAATTGAACGTACCAAATGTAATAAAACGGTACTATCTTTACCACCGCTGAACGACACGTAAACCATACCGTTCATGTTGTTGTAAAACTCAATGATTCTTTTTTTGGCGTGCTCTATTTTTTTGTCTAATGACCATTGTGTCATTTCTTTTAATTTTTCTCTTGATCTTTTCATGTCTCACTCTTTCAAATCTGAATTGACGCCCCGG
>JAOZOG010000503.1 GCA_029933395.1 Sulfurovaceae bacterium
ATAACTTTTTTTTGCTTAGAGAGGAGGAGAAGCGGGTTGTTTCATTCAAATTTAAGTGCTTCTTTCGATGATCAGACGATTTATAAATACATCTTTTTTGGCAGCAATCAAAATGGTTAAAAAAATTTGAAATCTAACTCAACTTTCGCACCTAAACCACCCCTGAAACCCAGTAAGTAATTCATTCACAAACCCCCATAAACAGGCACTTTCCGCTATAATCGAGTCACTAAAAACAACCAAACAAAAAGGACTGTTTATGGGTTATGGGAATACTATCACAAAAGCGATAAGCACACAGTTAAACAATCCACTCCTTGGCGTGCTCAAAGAGATCAAAATAGAGAGACTGCTCAAGAAAAACAGATTCATCAAAAAGGAAGGAGCACCTGTATCTACTGTACTGTTACATTTCATCTCTATGATCGTAATGAACAAAAATATAGCCTCCTTCATCAAATACTCCCCTTACAGCTTCAGGAAGGATACCTACTACCGTATGCTCAGCAACAGCTCCTATCAATGGCAGAAGCTGCTATTGCAAAGTGCTGTGGCCCTCATCTCCAAAGTCAAAGGGCTGCACAAAGGAAAGAAGATCGAAGTAATGATTCTTGATGATACAATCGAATCCAAAAGAGGCAAATGGATAGAAGGGGTCTGCGAGAGACTCTTCAGCAACAAAGAGAGCCGTCTTGTCAGAGGGCTCAATATGGTCTCGCTCAGCTACAACGACGGGTACAGCAATTTCATTCTCGACTTCGCTTTGAAGTTCAACAAAAATCTCAGAGTCTCACTCGAAGAGTTCAAACATCAGTTCTATCACAGCAGTGACGCGCACAAAAGAAAACAAGAAGGTCTGCAAAGCAAACTCGAGATCGCCGTCTCGATGGTACGAAGAGCCCTGAGAGCGGGTATAAGGGCAGATTACCTCCTTGTAGACAGCTGGTACTCCAAACCTGTATTCATCGAGCAGATCAAAGAGATGAAACTCGATATCATCACCCGTATCGCCAACAATCCAAAGATATGGCACTTTGCCCAAAACAAACACAAGACACTCGATCGTATCTATAGCATTCTCATCAAAACAACACGGAGGAAAAGGGAACACTACAATTCCATACAGTATACCTACTGCAGTACCATACTCAAACATCACACAGCCGGCAGAGTGAAGATCGTTTTTATCAAGACAAAGAATAATCTCATACCGCTCCTGTCAACTGACATCACACTCACAGATGAGCGCATCATCGAGATCTACAAGCGCAGATGGAATATCGAACAGGGATACAAAGAGCTGCGGGAATACTTTGGCTTCGGCAGGGAAGAGAACAGGATCTGCGAAGCACTGATCGCAAGAATCACTCTTTCATTGTTCAGTTACAATATCGTCAGCTATCTCAACCGTATCGATAACGAACCTCAGACACTCGGAGGACTCTTCAGAGACCTGGAGTGTGAACTCGATGCACTTGCCATATCGATGGAGATATTCATCAAA
>JAOZOG010000504.1 GCA_029933395.1 Sulfurovaceae bacterium
TTGCCGCCCATCACGCTCTTCCACCTCTTCTGGTTGGAAAAAGTTTCTATGACGACATTTATAAAAGATAATTTATCGGTCGGTTGTCGTCAAAACGGGGTTGCGACCCTCTTTGTCGTTTGAGATGAAGAAAAACATGCCACCCTCCCGGATGCAATTCGGCATCCGTCTCGAAAGCGACAGCTTTCGTAGCTTTAGAGGGTTGCAAGGGACGGTCATTCCCTGCCAAGTCATGGGCTTCGCTCATGACGTGCGTAGCATCAGTCAATAATAAAGAAGGAGAAAAGATGCCAACACCTCATATCAATGCCAACCCGGGAGATTTCGCCGAAACGGTTCTTCTTCCGGGCGATCCTCTGCGTGCCAAACATATCGCGGAAAACTTTATGGACGATGCAAAACTTGTCACCGACGTACGCAATATGTTCGGCTTTACAGGGACCTACAAAGGCCAACCCGTTTCAGTCATGGGAAGCGGCATGGGTATTCCCTCCGCCTCCATATACGCGACGGAGCTGATCACGGAATATGGTGTCAAAAACATCATCCGTGTCGGAACCTGCGGGGCCGTGAGCCGCGATATCAGCGTCCTCGACGTCATAATAGGCATGGGTGCCTGTACCGATTCCAAAGTCAACCGTATGCGTTTCAACGGCCACGATTTTGCGGCCATCTGTGACTACAGGCTGCTGCGAAAGGCGGTCGATACGGCAGAGGCCCGGGGTATCGACGTGAAAGTAGGCAATATCTATTCCGCCGACCTTTTTTATACGCCGCAGCCGGAGATGTTCGATCTGATGGAGAAGCTCAATATTCTCGGAATCGATATGGAAGCGGCCGGGTTGTATGGGGTCGCGGCGGAGTTCGGTGCCAATGCGTTGACGATTCTGACCGTGTCCGACCATATCCGTACGGGTGTCAAGACGAGTTCCGAAGAGCGTCAGACGAAATTCAACGCCATGCTGGAAATTGCCCTCGATGTGGCGATCATGGAATAGAGATGATACGATGAAAAAGATGACAGAGCTTTTGATAGCAGGAATGATGATAGGCGGACTGGGCGGGGCCGATCCATTGATTGCTTCACAGGATTCGGAAGCCCGGGCGGAACTTGCCGCCAAAATCGCCGATGAACAGGCGCGTGCCATCTCTCTGATTTTCAGAAAGCCGGAGGGGAAGGAGAAGCCTTGGTACATGCCCAACTTCACCTGGTCGGATGTCAACGTGAACTATCTGGACTGGACGAGCGGTACGGTCGATCGCGGTGGCGGAGCCTACAAGGATTTCTGGTATCTGGAGCTGGAAGGCGGCGCGGGCTGGGACTGGGGCGACTTCTATTTCTTTACGGACTGGGAAAACCCGGACAAGGACTTCGACGCGGATGATGCCCCCGACGACAGCCGATGGGTCATCAAACCGATTCTCGACATCAATATCCCCGGTACCGAGGGAGTGATGAAAAATGTGCAGATCCATATTCAAGACTATTATCTGTACGG
>JAOZOG010000134.1 GCA_029933395.1 Sulfurovaceae bacterium
TCTCTTTTCATCCACCAGAGAGATCTGTACATTTTTAGGTTCCAGTGTACGCTGAAGGAGTTTGTATTTTTTATTTTCACTCAGTTGCGATACCGTGTTGCCGTCGATAATCGGCTTCGTCAATGCGCGGAGACGGTATTTGGACCAGAGAGGAATTTTGCTGCGCAACCTGTCGAAAACGACGACATAGTCTTTCGCCCAGAAAAAATGCCTGCGGTATGTTTCGATATTCATTTTTGCATCGTACTCGGAAGGATTGTCGTTCCACTGCCCATCGGCATCGAGCATCGCATATGCAAACAGTGGTGCCGTTCCGCCCTCCCTGTGCCGTGTGATTTCAGCCGGCTTTTCACTGTTGAATATGGCAGTACCCGAACACGAAACTCCATTCACTATGCAACCGTTTTCGATTGAAAGTGTATTGAAAAAATCACCGTGGGAAATCGCTTCGTAGTTGCGTGCCCCTTTGGTCAGATAACCGTCGCCTCTCCAGAGAGAGAAGTGCCCCTGATCCATCGCCTGCTGATCCAGGGGGACACTTCCATCTCCACGGAAAATTCCCCAGTTCGATTCGGTACCCCACCCATCACGAAAGAGAAGAAAATCGGGTGACTTGGCAAAGCGGATCAGTGGCAGGCCGGCGTTGTAGGGCGAGAGAGATTTCGATCCATATCGGGAAAAAAAGAGCTCCTGAAGGTAGTCGTTGTAGTAGCCTATATCTACAGCATCTGCATAGCCATTCGCCAACGCTGCGGATGTCGTATCGCCAGCCTTCTCGGCATAATAGCCCAGCAATGTCAAGGCGCGTCTCAGCCAAGGCTGTTCGGAGAGGTTGTTGGGGTCCTGCCAGGAGCCGTAGTCGGAAATTCGGCTTCTGCCAGGTTCCGTCAGCGCGATTATCGAACGAATCGTATTGGACCAGAAATGTTTCAGTCCCGGTTCTTTTTGATTGAGGTCGTAACGACACGCCGTTTTCAAAGTCATATAATAACCGCTGATTCCTACGATATCCGTGGACGGGAAATAAGCCATACCGGTAAAATAAACACCTCCGAGCGCCGCTTTTACGATATCACGATTGGAAATACCACTTGTAGCGTAATAGCCCCTGACCCAACCGTACCAGGCCCTGTCCAGCATCGTGACTGCATCCTCGTAATCCCCATAGAGTGCCGCACCGAAAGTCAGATGCAGATTTCCCGTCAGCAGATCGGTATCGCTGTCGGTACCAGAAGCGTTGACATTGTAATCATCCCAGAACTTTTGACTGAGCTCCGCCATCTTGCCATGGTACGCGTTCTTTTTCGCATCGGTCATCTTCTCGTAGTCATAGAGCCAGTCATACGACAATCCCAGATAATAGAAACTCTCGTGATCCGCATCTCCATATCGCGTCAGATCCGTCGACGTCCTATCCATCAATGCCATCGCCTTATCTGCATAGATACTCTCTTTTGTCAGCCTGTACATCAGAGCCAGCGGTGCGGTAAAATTCTGAGGCGATGTATTGAGCCCCCAGGGATCGTTATCCGGATCGGCATCCACTATGGCATCACACATCGTTTGAAAATCAACCCAGCGCTCACTGTTTGCCAATCTTGCCTGCTCTATCGCAGCGAGACGCTCATCGGTCAGCCACAGTCTCGGATGTGCCCCGTCAGGATAATAGTCCGATGGAAAAGCGTAGGATGTTTCTGCCCGAACAGCTGTCACGACAAAGAAACCGATCAACAACACCATACTTACAATTTTTCTCATAGCTTTGCAGCCTCCTTTGTTTTAAATTTTTCTTTTCAGCTCCGATGATACCCGGGAGTATCACACAATTCTATTCTCTGATTATCCATATTTCCGATGGATACTCTTCGGAGTCCCCATAGTGACTTTCATACGCGATCCTGCTTCCATCATAGGATTGAGAGGGCGCTCCATCCTCGTTTTCTTCGTTGAATGTCTTTTGAACAGGCGGCAGTTCCTTGTTGAGCGGCAACATCCAGATTTTTGGAATAGTCGGATGATCCCAAAAGATTGTGGAACACAATATGAAGCGATCGTCGAAAGACCAGGAGCAGTCCGTATAGTCACCCGCGCCGTACGAAAGCGGCCTGATATTTTCAAGTGTGACAGTGTCGACCGTATCCATTTCGGCTAGATGAACCGACCAGCCTTCATCCTGACTGTATTTCTTTCTTTGGAAAAGAATTCTTTTTCCGTCATTGCTCCAGCTTGGCAATCTGTCATCGAAGCTGCCGTCCGTCAACAGTGTCACTTTGGCACTCCCGACATCCAGAAATGCGATTCTGTGTATCGCATCGGCATCATTTTCGCCCTGGACATATTCGAACGCGATCTGCCCACTGTTTACAGGATTGAAAACCGGCTCTACATAGTAGATGCCACCCTCTTCGGAGTGTCTCGTAATCTGCCGAAGATCGCTGCCGTCGTCATCGACGATCCATATCTCGTCCGCCGCACCGCCCCTGTCGGAGGCAAAACAGATTTTGTGATCCACCCAGCTCCCGAAAGGCACATTGACATTGTCCGAATCGGATGCGGGCACGATCACCCTCTCTTCACTTCCATCGATTTTGACTTTGACCAGTTCGGAAGGGCCGATATTGTAGCCGTTCACAAAACGTGTATAGACGAGATATTGTCCATCGGGTGAAAAACATGGGTTTTGAGAACTTTGAGGGCTGGAGTGTGTCAATTGGTAAATATCCGGCTGTGTCCCGATCATATGATACAAACCGCTTGTATGATAATAGGAAAAACCTGATCCATTGGTACTCAATGAATCTTTCGTATACCCGAGAGATAGACACTCACCCCGCACTCTGAAGGCGTAGCGCCTGCCTTTCCCTCTGTCACTTTCCAAGCATTCATCTTCAGGCAGATCGACGAAGCAACGTGTAGTCATATCTCTTTTGGTATCGATCTCATCGTAGATGCAGACATGCCTGTTTCCGGTTCCACTTGAAAGATAGAGCCGCTCCATAGCCGCATCGACACTTTCCGAAGCCTGCGAGATATCCGCCATCATATCGGAGGCGAACCCGGCATCGTTGTAGCCATAAAAAGCGAAATAGATACCTACCTCTTCTTTATTCTCCAGCACAACGGCATCACTGCCAAGTGCCCCATTGATCACCGTCAGGATAAAAACCGATCTGCTGACGGCTCCGGAGCTCAGTTCCGATTTCCAGTACTCCATCCCCTTCTGATCAGGCGGACGATTGAAGAGATTGCGGTAAACCTGATCTATAAAATATTCGATACTGCTGCCGGGAGGATATTTTTTTTGGGTCTCCTCCTGACGAAAAAAACTTGCTGCGATATCCTCCAGAGCCATATTCGACTCGAGTACCCAGTAGTCGAGCCCTTTTGCATCCGGTGCCCTGTCGAAAGTCGCCACATAGAGCCTAGTAACGTTTCGATAACCTACTTCTGTCGCAAAAAGCATTGTGCCTGCGACGATCATCCAAAAAAATATTTTATATTTCATTGCAGGAACCTCTCTTTTTATTTTTGAGACATCCGGAAACTTGATTTTTTCAAAGTCTACTCTCCCAATCCCGGAGGCGGTGTCTCGGTGATTCTCGAAAGTGCTATGCGTGTGACAAGAGGAATGAATTCATTATCTCTGGAATTGCGATAGGTACTTTCGGCATGCTGTTCCATCAAAGCGTAATCCACCGTAAAAACAGGGAGTCCCAAACGGAGATACTTATCGTTCTGCCTGATGCGATTTGCCGTGGAATACTCATCGGCCTGCCTTTCGCCTCCCGTCATATCTCCACCCCGTGGATCATCCCAGGACACATCCGCCTCCCCGTAAAACCAGGTATCCTCTGTTGCAATAGCGTCGATAATCGTGCTGTAGTAGGAAGGGTCCACATCCAGCAGATAGGATGCATTCTGTGCGATCACAATGAAATCCGGATTGATTTTTTTACCGGCCGCCCTGATACTGGCGATAAAATCCATCATCGCCCGTTTGGGATCGATACCCTGCACCTCGGCCGCTTCGATGACTTTCGGTTCATCATACGCTTCGATCCAGTCGAGATAGACGCCATCGAAACCATAATTCGCCAGTCGTTCGACAATACCATTTTTGCCAAGCCAGATCTTTTGCCATGCCGGATCCCAGAACGCGACGGGATAGTTGCCGCTCCAGCCATCCGGATCGACGGTGATCATAAAATCCGGAATACCATGCTGCGTCTCGGTCGGTGCCACCCAGTCATCCCCCCAGTAGGAGCGATAATCCTCCGCCTGTCCAATATCGATATAAGCCAGTAGAAGACGTCTGTCATCATTCGGCTTTTTGCGTAGCCTCGAAACAAGAAAAGTGGTATCGTAGGGATCATCCTTGAAATTGTACCCCGCTTCGACCACACACATATCGTAGGCAGTCTGCCCCAATGCATCGATAGCACCCTCTTCATCCAGACCCTGTATCTGATACATCCAACTGTCGATTTTCACACCACCCAGCAGTGTAGAGATTCTATGGTTATCCAGTGTATCGATCGCCGCTTCGACACTTCTCGCATCACCCGAGACATCGAACAGGATACTTCTGGCGAAGCTGCCGCTCCAGTATCCCATCTCTGCAAAATGCAAACCCACGGTCGTTTTGTTGTTCAGTATCACTGCATCGTTGCCCAGGGCACCGTCGATGACAGTCAGTATAAAAGAAGATCTTTGCACACTTCCGCTATCCAATGCATCCTGCCAATACGCCGCACCCTCTTCATCGGGAAGTCGATCGAACAGGTTACTGTAAACTGCTGTGACAAATGTGCTATTCGGTGTACCAGGCGGATAGAGCTTTTGGGTTTCAGGCTGTTCGAAAAAACTCTGAGCGATCTCTTTCAGTGGCATTTTGGAATGAACCCAGTAGTCCAATCCCGTCGAATCGGGCGCACGATCGAAAGTGGCGATATAGAGCCTGGCGACATTTTCCTCTGTCGGCACAGTCGCATCCAGCAGGGACAAAGCCAGAAGCAACGGCAACAAGTATCTTTTCAACATTTACAACACCTCCTTATTCTACAGGCCGGACCGACTTTTCACGGACCGGCACTGCCTGAAACTATTCATTCTCCCAAGCTTCTATCTGCTCCGCCGCATCCTCCACTGTTTGGGGATCTTCGGTAATACCACGCATAATCTCGACAGATCGATCGTAGTCGCTCAATCCACTGTCGGCGAAGTCGAGTCCTACCGTCGTCTTGTTGGTCAGTATGGTTTTATCGGTGCCCTGTGCTCCGTTTACCACGGCGATTATCATATCCTTTCGGCTCTGTGCGTGGGTATCGAGTTCGCGTACCCAGTAGTCTCCACCTTCATCATCGGCCGGTCTATTGAAAAGATTTTGATAGATGGTATTGACGAAGGTCGTGTTGTCGAGGGTATTGGGGTACTTCTCTCTGGTTTCAGTCTGCTCGAAAAAGCTCTCTGCGATCTCCTCGATCGTCAAGCCGGAAGCCGACCAGTAGGCCAAACCCTCCGCATCGGGGGCTCTGTCAAATGTGGCGACATAGATTTCCGCCACCTTCTCCTTCGACAGTGAACCGAAAAGGATACTGCGAAGCTCTGTGATATCGATCTGATCGGCTACATTTTCACCGGCAAAAATAGAAGCGAGTCTGGCAGGATGCTGCCCTTCATCACGGTGTATTTTATTGAGATCCGGCATCCTCACACCATATTGGTTGTTAAACCACCACGTCTCCGACGGAAAAGCGGTCGTGTGCCTGTCACTGAAAAAGGGCGTCCACATATCGATCAGAAAAACATGCCTTCCATCTCTGTTGAGATCGGCACTGACCCGTCTGGCGATATCGACATAATAAGCTTTTTGAATCGCCATCCATTCGTCGATT
>JAOZOG010000505.1 GCA_029933395.1 Sulfurovaceae bacterium
GAGTCTCAATCCCCTTGAAATCGGGTCTATCTGTAATTTTATCGAGACCTTCACGAGATTACTCAGGCTGGCGTCTCAATCCCCTTGAAATCGGGTCTATCTGTAATTAGCGACAGAAGTTTTTAAAAGAGCGTATTTTAGGGTTTTTCACAAAGTGTCGTATTCTTAAATAAAACTGGCACCGCAAAAATAGTGTTTCAAACACTTCAAAAACCCCCATTTTTCCGTCGAAACTATTCTTAAGTGAATCTTTTACGACAGAATCGTCACATCGGTAAGATCGATCGCTTGCCCAAGACGGATGCCTGCATCCATAACAGTATATATCCGCACGTCATCCTCTTCAGGATCGATGATCTCTTCGATAGTTTCCATTATATCAAAAAGCATTTCCTGGGAAGCTGAAGGCGCATAAAAAACCGAATATTGGATGCGGATGGCCAGCTTGTCCAGTTCTCTTCCCATTTTCTGAACGCGTTTGGCATCGGAAATATCGTAGCAAATGAGATAGTCTGCGGTGTATTTCATCGTTTCATACAGATCCGGCCAAGTATATTGCCCTTTTGGTCGATAAAATAGAGAGGCACTTTGTCGCTGATCGCTATGGCATCGCCTATGGAAAGTTTCGCCCGCTTGTTGATATACGCTGCCGTCATCTGGTTGAAACCCACCAGTTGCACCGCATAAAAAGTGTTGATCTCCACATGCGACGAGAAAACCTTGATACGGGCTTTCGGATCCTTGACGATCAGCGTCCGTTTCACGAGATAGCGCTCCTGAGCAGCGCAATCTCGTCGTCGATACGCGGCGATAGAACATCACTGAAGGATTTTAGAGCGGGCCAGAGCTCCTTCCTGCTCTCATAGCGCATCCACACGCCATTTTTCCTCGAGAAATCTTCAAGCGTCAACTTTTTTTCTATGAACCACTCGAGAACCTGTCGATTGATATCCGCTCTGAAAACTTCAAGCATATCCGAACTGAGGCCGTTATGGCTTCTGAAAGGTTCATGGAGGTAGCTCAACGCCGCATCGAAACCGTGAAGATAAAGCCGCGCGGTGATGAGATGGTAGAACCAGGTGTAGAGGTATGACAGTATGGCATTGACAGGATCCTCGGGAGGGCGTTTGCTGCGTTTTCCTTTATGCAGCGTGGCCGGAAGCAGAGAAAAGTAGTGTTTGAAATAGAGTCGGGAAAAGCTCCCCTCCACGCCGAGCAGCTCGCCGATCTCTCCCGCCTGTGCAATCTTCAGCAGCCACGGCTGCAGTTCCAGGGAGATCCCAAGGCTCCCCAGATGCCGAGCATGGGATTTTACTTTCTCTTCGAGATAGTATCTGGCAAACTCCAGACGGTTGGAGACGATGGAGGTGTACTGCGCCATTTTGAGCTCGCCGTTTTTCGCTTCAAGCGGAAGTGTCAGGCAGAAATGGCTGCTGTTTTTGGTCATCATAAGCACCGGAATGCGCTCCCTGGTAATGGCCAGAAGCGTCTTGG
>JAOZOG010000506.1 GCA_029933395.1 Sulfurovaceae bacterium
CTTCTGTAGTAGTCGTTGGCGAAGAGGATTTCGAACATCGTCGTGTCCTCTTTGTAACCCATCGCTTTCGCTTTTTCGATGACGTTGGGCAGTTTTTTACCGCCTTTGATCGTCGCTTCGCCCCAGAGATCCTTGACGGTGAAGCGTTTGGAGAGCTCGATCCACTGCCATGTGTCGCTCATCGCGTCGCCGACAGGAACGACCTGCTGTCGCCAGTGCTGGGTACGTCGTTCGGCGTTGCCGTAGGATCCCCACTTTTCGTAGATCATCGCTGAGGGAAGGACCAGGTCGGAAACCTTCGCCGAGATACCCGGATATCCGTCGGATGTGACGATGAAGCAGTCCATCTTTCGTGCCGCTTTGATCCAGTGGTTGGCATTTGCGGAGTCGTGATAGGGGTTACAGACGTTGACCCATGCGAATTTGATCTTGCCGTCTTCGATCTGGCGGTGGATGTTCATGATGTGCTGGTAGCCGACCGGGTTGATCGTGCCTTCCGGCAGTCTCCAGATCTTTTCGGTGATCTTTCGGTGTTTCGGATTTTTGACAACCATGTCCGCAGGCAGACGGTGGGTGAATGTACCGACTTCGCGGGCCGTACCACAAGCCGAAGGCTGACCGGTAAGCGAGAAGGCGCCCATACCCGGCTTCGCCTGCTTTCCGAGAAGGAAGTGAACCATATAGGATTGCTCGTTGACCCACGATCCGCGGTAGTGCTGGTTCATACCCATGGTCCAGAAGCTGACCATCTTTCGGCTCTTGTCGATATAGAGATCGCGAAGGGTTTCGAGTTTTTTCTTGAAATCTTCGATGCTTTCATCCGGATCACCCTTGGCGACACTCGCGACATAGTCGAGTGTATAGGGCTCGAGACCTTTTTTGAACTCTTCGAAACTGATCTCCCAGTGTCCGAGAGCGTGGCCGCGGTGAACCATCTTCATATTGTCACCGGCTTTGTATCCCAGCGGTGCCAGACCCGGAGCTTCACGCTCTGTTACGGTGTGGTTCGCCTCTTCTTTGATCGTTTCGAGCTCTTTGTCGCTGTAGCCCAGCTTCTTCGCTTCGTCGGGCATACGCATACCGTATCCGGTTTCGACGAATCCCGTCGCGAAGATCGTATGTTTCTTGACGAAATCCCAGTCGATCACTTCCGGATGGTTGTAGACGATTTCGCGGGCCAGGTAGTTCCACATCGCGAGATCCGAACCGGGTCGGAAGATGATCTCCATATCCGCCAGGTCGGAACATCGGTGGCGATAGGTGGAGATGTTGACGACTTTGACGCGATCGGGATCGGAGAGCTTGCGGTCGGTGACGCGGGCCCAGAGGATCGGGTGCATCTCCGCCATGTTGGCGCCCCATGTGACGATCGTATCGGTAATTTCGATGTCGTCGTAACATCCCGACGGTTCGTCGATACCGAAAGTCTGGAAGAAGCCGACGACCGCGGAAGCCATACAGTGGCGTGCGTTGGGGTCGATGGCGTTGGAGC
>JAOZOG010000507.1 GCA_029933395.1 Sulfurovaceae bacterium
TTTGTCGGTATCCTCCGGCTCTTCCAGTTCCGCCTCATCATAGATGCCTGAAACACTGAATGCTTCACGAAGCGCCTGGGCTATAGCGACCTTCCGAAGCATCGTTTGTGCCTTCTCTTTCCAAAACTTTGTCGGTGTGCCGTCTTTGGTGCGCTGCACGTATTCACTATAGGACACCTCAACCGTAAATGGCCTGTCAGTATCTTTCCTGTAGACGGTAGCGGACGCCACAAGGTCTTTATGTGTTGTCCATTCACCATCTTTCATTACAGGCACCTCTTTAACGCTTACATCGGTTTCAAGCCCTGCAAATTGTCCCGAAGCGTGTGCAAGCTTTAGCCAGGCGTTTTTACCTGCCAACGGCGCGACTCTTGTCACCCATTGGCCGTCGATTTTGGTTTTTCTTTCTACGAAGTAGATCTCGTTTAGAATGGGGTTGAGCCCGAGGTTTTTGGCTACTTCCATACAGTAAACCATATCTTCGGTTGTTGCAGAAGGAGGGAAGAATTGTGCCTTGATTACCTTCTTTTCTTCTGGGCTGAATGTAATTGCATATTTCTTTTCGTGCGTTGTTATTTCCTGTGTCATACTGTTCTTCTCCTATTCACTTTTATACTATTCTCCTGATGTTCAACTTCAAGCACTGCCACTTCCTCATCAACCTCTCCGGCCTCTACAGCCTTTTTCAGCGCAGTTGTATCAACGGATACTTTCGCAAAGCCTGCCTCGATAGCAGCCTCTTTGTCCAGCACTACCAGCTTCTTTTTTGGTGCAGGATCGAAAAGCGTGATCGAGCTGATGCGGTCGCCCTGGATCTTGTCTATGCCGTTGATCTCCAGCAGGTTTCGCACTTCGGCTTTGACGATCTTCTCCTGGCCTTCGGCAGCTTGCAGCAGCATTTTTAGATCTGCAATGGCCACCTTGATGCGATCTTTGCTGTCCTCGATCGTCTCGATGGTGAAGCCTACATAGTCAGCCAGCCCCGCCGGCCCGACCTCTTCCGCTTTTCGTGTGAGGATTGCGCTCATCTCTTCTCTGGACGCTTCTGCAAGAGCAGGCGTGTATTGTTTTAGCATTGGGTTCATATAAATCCTTTCAAGATTTACGCCTTATCGAGGGGCTGCCCAACTTGAAAGGAGGTTAAAAGCAGCAGCCCGATAAAGGCTCTTTGTTGTGCCTCAAACTGTTTTGAGGTTCCGTATTATGGCATAGGTAAGCTTATATAAACATAAAGTGTTAGGAAAGTTTACACATAAAGTAATTTATGCTATACTTTCACTATGAAGATATTGAATTTTTACATAAACGACGACGAAAGAAAGATACTCGACGCGGCTGTGGCTTTTATCCCGAAAGATAAGAAGCGAAAGAATTACGGTGTATCGAGCTTCGTGAAAGAGGCTGCAATAAAGGAGGCGAAACGGGTGATCAGGAAATATTCGTGACCTGCGTCCGAAACGACGGTAAACTATGGCAAGCGGTGCGGTTGAA
>JAOZOG010000508.1 GCA_029933395.1 Sulfurovaceae bacterium
GCGGAACTTCTCGGCCAGCATCATCTTCCGCTCCGTCTCGATGATCCTTTCGATCAGCTCCACATCTTTACGAAAGGCGGGATTCTTTTTTTTGAGCCACTCGAGATAGGTCGTTCTTTCGTTCTCCTTGAGCGATTTGATGGCATCGTGTATCTCCATGAAAGCCGCCAGCTGCAGCCGCTCCAGATCCTTTCTGTCCGCTTTGACGTAAGTGCGTCGCCCCTTTTCGTCCATATAGGGCACTTTCAGGTTCAGTTTCCGGGGCGTCAGCCACTCCCGCATTCTCGCGCCGGCGGAGATGACGACATTGGAGCCCATGATAAAATCGGCGCTGCTTGCGTACATCTTTTTGGCAAACTCGAGCGCCTGCGTATCGCTCAACTCGACAAGCGACATCTTTTTCTGCAACGCGACAAGATCGGCGTAGAGTCTCTCGTCCGGCAGGAGAAGGCGATGCGCCTTGGCGATACGGATTCTGCGGGCGGTTTCGTAGACAGCGAATATCGAAGCGCGCATCTGCCGGGAAAAACGGATGTTTTTCGAATCGTAGATCGCTTCGACGATCCGGCGCCTCGCCGCTTTGCCCTCGGGATCCGGCACATTCTCGGTGACATCCCGGACACTTCCGATATCGATGTAATCCCCGCGCTTGTTTTCAACAAAGATCCCGGGGCCGTTGTCGAGGCTTCTCAAAATGTATTTGGCCTGCGCCATCCGGTCTCCGGCATGGGCCAGATAGAAGTGGTAATTCCCGACACTTCCGCCGAACGCGTGCCCCGCCCTGAGCTCCGGCTTGTAGAAAAACTGCGGAACGGCAGAGGCGTTGAGGCGGATTTTCCGTATCGCCTTTTTCCCACCCTTTTCGGGAATCAACCAGGTGAAGGTCTTCCTCCCCTCCTCGAGGCTGCGGCGCATCACCTGCTGCAGATAGGCCCCTTCCAGAAAATAGGCTTCCGGATTGTTTCCCAGCAGTTTCGTACCGCTCCGAAGACGCAGCACGAATTCCGCCGTATCCGTGGCGACCCGCCAGTCCGGTATCATCGCGTCGCATCGGTGCGCCACGATATCCATCTGGCGGGGCGAAACTTCGACACCGTACCTCTTCCTCGCCAGCTCCGTGAAAATTTTTTCGTAGGTATCCACCAGTTTCTGCGGATCGATCTTCCTGTTTTTGGCATAGAGGGTAAAATCGATATCGCTTTTGGCACTGATCTTCTTCGGATCGATGCCGGAGCCGAAATCGTTGACGCCGACTCCCTCTGTTTCGTGACGCAGCCGCCACGCCATCTCCCCGAGCACCTCTTCGTGAAACTTCTGACGGGCGAGTCCGAGTTCATGGCTGGTCTTCGCGTCGATATCGCCCTCTCCGATGGCACCGTGAACCGCGTGGAAGCCGCCTTTTCCCGCCGCTTCGTAAATCTGCAGGGCCTCTTTCACCGATATCTTGCCACCCTTGAGGGTTTTGAGCCTCTTGGCGATCCGCGCCTGA
>JAOZOG010000509.1 GCA_029933395.1 Sulfurovaceae bacterium
CCGAGATGAGGTAGTAGCGGAGAATTTCACCGTCATAGACTGCCAACGCGTCTTTAAGGAAGAAGCTGTTGCCGAGTGACTTGCTCATCTTTTCGCCGTCGATCTGCACGAAACCGTTATGCATCCAGTATTTGGCCAGCTCATGTCCAGTAGCGCAACGGCTCTGGGCCGCTTCATTTTCGTGGTGAGGAAAGAGCAGATCAGCTCCGCCGCCATGAATATCGATGGAGTATTCGTCTGTACCATGGAAGTGTTTCTCGATCATCGCGGAGCACTCGATATGCCATCCGGGACGCCCAGGGCTGAAGGGTGCATCGAAGCAGATCTCATCATCCGTCCCGCAGGCTTTCCAGAGGGCGAAGTCTTTGGGGTCTCTCTTCTCATCCGTATGTTCGACACGGCTTTGGGTTTCGCCTTCGTCACTGACACGGTGTGAGATTTCGCCATAGTGAGGATCTTTGTTCGTGTCGAAATAGACATCACCGTTGGGAATACGGTAAGCGCACCCTTTGTCGATCAGTGTCTGGATCATCGATTCGATTGCATCGATCGATTCGGTCGCTTTGGGTTCGATATCGCTTCTACGTATATTGAGCGCATCCATTTCAGAAAGATAACGGTTGATATAGTACTCTGTCAGCTCTTTGAGACTTTTGCCAGTCTCATCGATCTTTTTGAGGATTTTGTCGTCGATATCGGTGAAGTTTTTTGCCAGAGTGACCTTGTAGCCGAGTGCTCTCAATGTGCGCGAGAGGAGATCGAAGCTCAGTGCACTGCGTGCGTGCCCCAGGTGTGCATCGTCATAGACGGTAGGGCCGCAGACATAGATGGAGACTTCACCCTCTCTCAAGGGCTCGAAAGGGAGCTTGGTTTTTCTGACGCTGTCATAGATGAACATTGAATCGTGCCTTTGGTTTTTTTATTCGGAAGGTGTCGTAGTGACTGTTTTTTTCCAAGGATCCTTTGGAACAGCGGATTCTTCCACAAATTGCCAGTCTACTACTGTATTGTTTATGTCTGAATTCAGCAAAAAGTCTCGAACTGCCGGAGAGAGTGCGATGGCAGAGCCGTTAGCATCTCCAGAATTGTTGGGTATACTTGTTCCAAAAACATAGTTGGCATCGGTACTGCTGTCTGGGCCTACATCTTCCCACTGCGCATAGGCGGTCTTTATTGTGCCTGCATTCGTAAATACGATTTTGACCCACCTGTTTTTGCAGATAGATCTGTAAGGACTGTCATCTTCGCTGGCCCATGGAATATAGTTTTCGGAACCGATTTTTCTTTCTCCGCTCTCATCGAGATCATTGTAGGGGAGTGCTACATAATAGGGATTTTCATCATGTTCTGTCCAATGGCTGTCCCAGACACTGCTGTTTTTGTCTCCGGATAGACCGATACTGAATACTTTTGCTTTGATATTTGGATGCACAATATATGTTATGTTATGGTCAGGATTATCGGGATTGTCCGGGTTATCGGGATT
>JAOZOG010000510.1 GCA_029933395.1 Sulfurovaceae bacterium
ATTGATTGGAACGCATCGATTCCTTTTCGCTTTCTCCATGATTGAGGTGAATGTGAAAACCTTCGGTGTATGCAAGTGATTGGAAGTTTTGTCTTGCGTTATTTACATAAAGAACGACGGGAAAAGAGTAGCGATAGTAAAAAGCGGAGAGGTCGTTGAAAGTACGAAGAAAAACGACCGGAAAGGCTCCCTCTTTTTTTAATTTCATGAAAAGCTTGGCATTTCTTGTTATGACAAGGACGGGATGCTTGACGGCGAGTGCTTTGAGGGGGGCGGTCCATTGCATAAGCTGATAGTGGTTACCAAGTCCCCCCGACATATAAACCGCCACTTCGTAACGGCGTAAGTCTGGATTATGCACGTCATTACCGAGTAGATGCTCGATGTAAAAGTCAGTAACGAATTTTTTTGCTTTTTTAAAAGTTTTGACAACCATAATTCTCAAATTATTATTTACAAAAGTGTTGAATCGACTTTACTCAAAATCTTTTTTGAGGGCTTCGATGACTTTGAAAGCATTTAAAATGTCTTCTTTGGGGATGGAAAGAAAGCGGGTAAGAGATTTTTTCAGTTGCGTTGTCGATATCTCTTTCGTACGCTCCAGGTAAAGAACTTCGCAATAAGGTTTGAGGAAATCGAACTTTCCTTCCCAGTCTTTCCCGATGGCAAAAATATCGACCTCGTATTTTTTGATATCATCGATTTTCTGCTCCCAGCAATATTCCGGGATGACTTTGTCCACTCCTTTGATATTCGCTACTATCTCCGCTCTTTGCTCAAAAGGGATGAGAACGGTTTTGTTTTTTTGTTTGTTGAATTCATCGGTCGATACGGCGACAATCAGTTCGTCTCCCAGCTTTGAAAGCCTTTGGAGTAGTCTTAAATGTCCGATATGAAACATGTCGAATGTGCCGTATGTAATAATCGTCTTTTTCTTCATGGGCTTATGATCTTTAAATTTTCGTGAGAGTATCAGCTTAATGCTTAATAATGCTTTAAGAAAAGTGAATTATTTCATCATTTCGTTATAAAACGCTATTCCGTCTTCCACATTTCCGTCGAAAACGAGACTTCCTTTTTTTAAAACGATTACTCTTTCTGCCACATCTTTGACAACTCCCATATTGTGTGAAACGAGAATGGTTGTACGGTTTTGGTAGAGTTCTCGAATACGTTTTTCGGATTTTTTTCTGAACTTTTTGTCTCCGGCGGCAAAGACTTCATCGAGAATGAGAATGTCCGAATTCATATGTGTAACGATCGAAAATCCAAGTTTTGATTTCATACCAGAACTGTAGTGCTTCAAAGGCGTCTCCATAAACTCCTCCAATTCGGAAAACTCTATGACTTCCTCAACCACATTATCGACCTCTTCTTTGCTTTTTCCCATCAAAGCAAATTTCAGGTAGATATTTTCGAGGCCGCTCAATTCGGGCTTGAACCCGCTTGACAATTCCAAAATACTACTGATTGTGCCTTTGA
>JAOZOG010000135.1 GCA_029933395.1 Sulfurovaceae bacterium
CGCTGACTGGCAGAGAGCAGGTATCCCAGCTCCTTGAGTGCAAGATCCGCCGCTTTCACTCTCAGTTTTGGATTGTCAAGGCTGTAAACTCTCAATTCATCCTGTTCAAAAAGTGCTTTGATACCACTTTGCAGCATCTCTTTATCCTGGTGCAGATAGGCAAAACTTCTTTTGATGCCCTGATGATACTCGGCAAGCAGCGGATCACTGAACACTTTTCTGAATCGGTTGCGTTCATATTGTGTGTCGCTATTGCTCTCATCGACATAATAGGGATAGTTGTTTTTCTGCAAGTAGTTTAGTAGTTCCGCTTTACTTGTATCAAGCAGTGGCCGTACAAGCTGATAGTTGCTTCCAGCCCCTGTTTTTCGTTTGGAAATCGGCTCCAGTCCGATCAGCTCGGAGATGCCGGCCCCCTTCGTCAGGCGCATCAAAAACCACTCCAGCTGATCGTTGAGTTGATGCGCTGTGATGAGGGAGTCGTAATGGTACTCGTCGATCAGGTTTTCAAAAAAATCATAGCGAAACTTCCTGGCATTGGCCTCAAAGTGACTCTTCCACTGCGGTGCTTTGATCGTGAAGGCTTTCAGGCTGTATTGTTCGGCCAATTTGAGTGCGTGTGCCTCCTCCTCTTCGCTTTGGCTTCTGCTGCCATAGTTGACCAGTGCAATATCGAACGGAATTTTATTATCCTGCAGTAGAAAAAAAAGAGCCGAAGAGTCGATACCGGCAGAGAAAGCAAGGAGATTCTTTTTTTTGGTGAGGAGTGAAAAGTGAGAAGCGGGGAGTGCTTTTTGATTCATAGATGCTCTTATTGCACTGTAGCAGACAGGCGATGGCACTGTTTTTTTTCTGCTTCCATTTCTTCGCTCTTCATCTTCACACTTCGCTAATCAGTGTTGCCAGCAGCTTGTCGCCCACCAGCTCCGTGATCTGCGCTTCATACATTTTTCCATATTCGATCGGCAGATCATTTGTATCGTTGATCAGGACTTCTCCATCGATCTCTACAGCCCAGAGAAGGGGACGGGCGGAGAGGAGGTATTCGTGTTCGTCACTTTCACCGTCAATGACGAGCGTGACGCTTCGGCCGATCATTTTTTGCAGGGAGGCGATGGTGCTGTGTTCGGCGATCTCTCCGAGAATTTCGGCACGTTCGTTTATGACCTCCTGGGGGAGTTGCTCCATCGTGAAGGCTGTGGTGCTCTCTTCGTTGGAGTAGTGGAACGTATTGAATCGGTCGAAGCCGAAGTTTTCCATAAAATTACAGAGTCTCTCGAAACTCTCTTCTGTCTCTCCGGGGTGTCCGGCGATCACAGAGGTTCTCAGGAAGGCGCCCGGTTTGCTTTTCATATACTCCAGAAGTTCGATCGTTTTCGTTTCACCAAAACCGCGCTTCATTGTTTTGAGGATTTTGTCGTCGATATGTTGGATGGGCATATCGTAATAGGTTTGGAAAATCTTCGAATCAGCGATCGCATCGATCAGATTGAAGGTTGTCGTGCTGGGGTAGAGGTAGAGGATGCGGGCAGATTTGACCCCTTCGATCTTCTCGACAGTCTGGATGAGGTCGATCAGACCATCATTCAGGCCCATATCCCGTCCATAGCTGGAGCTGTCCTGTGAAATGAAGGAGAAGTCGTAGAAGCCCTGGGTTGCCAGGCGGCTGACCTCTTTTGCGATCGAATCGAGACTGCGTGAGTGGAGTTTGCCTTTGAAGCCCGGAATCGCACAGAAAGAGCACTGCTGATTGCACCCTTCGGCGATCTTGATATAGGCGTGGTAGCTGGAGCCGGTAATGATCCGGGGTGAGTTTTCATTAGCAAGATAGACTTCGGGAGAGAAGGTGCTCTGCCTTTTTGCGATCAGCTCGTCGATCTTTTCGTAGTCGCCTACACCCGTGAAGATATCGATCTCCGGCATACTGGCCTGGAGTTCCTCTTTGTAACGTTCCGAGAGGCAGCCGCTCATCACGAGGATAGAGTTTTCTTTGCGGTCAGCGTGGAGTGTGAGCAGCGTATTGATACTCTCCTCTTTCGCCGCTTCGATAAATCCACAGGTATTGACGATGATCACATCCGCCTCTTCCGCTTCATCGATCACTTCATACTCCTGAAGCCGGCCAAGCATCACTTCACTGTCGACAAGATTTTTGGTGCAGCCGAGGCTGACAAGATGTAGTTTTTTGGACAAAATTTATCCTCTTTTTTTGCGTGAATTATAGCATAAAGATAGAATTAGAAGTATAGAAATATTATCACTTTACGCTACAATCTCCTACTCAATCTTGAAGGATACGCCTATGATACTGGCCGGTATACTTTTTGCGGTGACGCTTCTTTTTGTGATCTGGCAGCCCAGAGGTCTGCAGATCGGTACGACGGCAGTGATCGGAGCGGTTGCTGCCGTGGTACTGGGCGTGGTGAGCCTGAATGATGTGATGACGGTGACGGGAATCGTCTGGGATGCGACGCTGGCATTTATCGGAATTATCATTCTCTCCATGGTGCTGGACGAGATCGGATTTTTTGAGTGGGCAGCGCTGAAGATGGTGCGCCTGAGTCGTGGAAATGGCCATTTGATGTTTGTCTATGTGCTTCTGCTGGGCGCAGTGGTGGCAGCCTTTTTCGCCAATGACGGGGCAGCGCTGATCCTCACTCCGATCCTCCTTGCCAAGATGAAGCATCTCAAGCTGAGTCCCATTGCACTTTTCGCTTTTGTGATGGCAGGTGGCTTCATCGGAGACAGTGCCTCCAATCCTCTCGTGATCTCCAACCTGACCAATATTGTCACGGCAGGCTATTTCGATATCGGTTTCTGGGAGTATGCCAGAGAGATGTTTCTGCCCAATGCAGTGAGTATCGTCGCCTCTATCGTTGTGCTGTGGCTCTACTTCCGCAAAGATATTCCAACCAGGATCGATACCGATACGCTGGTGTCACCGGAGTCCGTGATCAAAAACCGGACCATGTTCAGGCTGAGCTGGTGGTTTCTCGGACTTTTGATGGTGGGCTACTTCATCGGTGACCACTATCATCTGCCTGTTTCACTCTTTGCACTGGGTGGCGCATTGATTTTTCTGGCGATCGCTGCCCGCTACAAAGCAGTCAAGCCGATTATGACGATCAAGGCAGCACCCTGGCAGGTGGTTTGGTTCTCTATCGGCCTCTATGTTGTTGTATATGGATTGAAAAATGCGGGATTGACAGATATTGTCGCTTCCTGGATTACGGCATTGAGCACGCAGGGAGAGAGTACGGCTATTATTGGCACAGGTTTCCTTGCGGCGGGACTCAGTTCGGTGATGAACAATATGCCGACGATTATGATTATGGATATCGCGATCGATCAGGTTGGTTATGCTGGGAACGAGGCGCTGGTCTATGCCAATATCCTCGGCTCCAACCTCGGCCCCAAGATGACGCCGATCGGCTCACTCGCAACCCTGCTTTGGCTTCATGTGCTGGCGCAAAAGGGTGTCAAGATAGGCTGGGGAGAGTATATGAAAGTCGGGCTGGTGATCACGCCGCCTGTGCTCTTGGCGGCATTGGTGGGCCTGTTGTGGTGATGTGCTATAATCGTCAAATGAAAAACGAAAGAAACGATGGCATAAAAAGAGTTGATATGGCAATGATGCAGGATACTGAGATGTTGCGACTGACAATAAACCCAATCATTTGATCCTCCGATATGTACTACTATGAAGTCGTCCTGCAGAGGTCAAGTGCACCAAAATTGACATACCGCAGCGCAGAGAAATTGTCAGTGGGGTCTATCGTCGATGTGCCTCTCAAATCCACGTTGAAAAAAGCGATGATCATCGAAGAGGTGGCAAAACCAGAGACTTTCGATGCAGATGAGATTGAATCGGTTTCGGAATTTTACTATTCCGAGAAACAGATGGAGACTGCGCGGTTCATTGCCGAATACTATTTTTCCTCTTTGGGCGAAGCGCTTTCGTTGTTCGTGCCTTATCGCAGGTTGGAGCCCCACAGTCCTGACAGTACCTCTGGGACAATGCAGGAACATAAGGAGTCGGATAATGGTGTTGGAGTGGGGGCACTCCGGCCTGTATTGACCCCGGATCAGCAAAAAACCTATGGCCAACTGCTTCAGAAAGATCGTGTACTCCTCTTTGGGGTTACGGGTTCCGGGAAAACAGAGATTTTTATCACTTTGATGGCAACAATGCTGGACGAAGGCAAGACCTCGGTCTTTTTGATGCCGGAGATCTCCCTGACACCTCAGATGGAGAAACGTCTCAAGGTCTATTTTGGAGATCAGGTCGCAATGTGGCACTCCAAACTGACCAGGAAAAAGAAGGAGCAGATACTCGAGGGGATCTACAGTGGAGAGGTCAGAATTGTGGCAGGGGCCCGCTCGTCACTCTTTGTTCCGCTCAAAAATCTGGGACTGATCATCGTGGATGAGGAGCATGATGACAGCTACAAAGCGATGACGAGACCGCGGTACCACGCGAGGGATGTGGCTGTGCTGATGGGAGAGAAGCTGGGAGCGAAAGTGGTGCTGGCAAGCGCGACACCGAGTGTGGCATCCTGGTACAAATACGATGTGGTGAAACTGAGTAAGCCCTATATCGAAACAGTGAAGAAGTACCGTTTTGTCGGGGGGACTTCGCTGACACCTGAAATGATCAATGAGATCCGGAATAATTTTGAAGCAGGCAATCAGGGCCTGGTCTTTCTGCCGACACGGGGGAACTTCAAGTATCTCTATTGTGAAAGCTGTGGCAAGACCCACCTCTGCCCCTTCTGTTCGGTGGGAATGGCGCTGCATCGCTATCATCGTCATCTCAAGTGTCACTACTGCGGATACACCGAAGCGATTGTGGATACCTGTGGCTATTGTGGGCACCATCCGCTCAAGAGCGAACGTATGGGTACAGTCGAAGCGATCGAAATGATCGAAGAGCAGATTCCGGATATACGAATCGAGCAATTCGATAAGGATAGCATCACTTCCAACAAAAAGCTCAAAGATGCACTTGGACGATTTGAAAGTGGGGAGAGAGATCTTTTGCTGGGAACGCAGATGCTCAGCAAAGGGCATGACTATGCGGCGATTACGCTTTCGGTGATTATGGGCCTGGATTATATTCTGGGGTTGGCGGATTATCGTGCCAGGGAGCGGGCGATGAGCCTGCTGGTCCAGATCGCGGGACGCTCAGGTAGAGCCAGAGAAGCGAGCGTCATCATCCAGAGCAACAATAGAGAGATGTTTCTTCCTTATCTGGAGGACTATGAAGCCTTCCTGAGGGATGAGCTGGAGTTCGTCCGGGACCTCTATCCTCCCTATGTCTCACTGGCCCGTATATTGATCGCAGAGAAAAAGCAGGAGAAAGCGGAGGCGTTGACAGCTGACATTGTGGAGAAGCTTCGCTATTTTGATGAGGTGGATATCGTTGGGTATGGAAAAGCACCCGTAGAGCGTATCGCCAATAAATATCGCTACACAGTTTTGCTGCGCTCGAAGAAAAAAATACCATTACTGAAAGCGTTGCACAGCATCAATCAGAGAGGAATTGAGATCGATATGGATCCGGTTGAGTTTTCTTGAGATTTGTTTTTTTGATTTGCTATGATATAATAAAACCTACCATAAAAGTATACACTGTATATACAAAGGATAGAGTATAAAACCTTTTGATTGGAACAATGAGAAGAATGCGTTGTTGAGGAAAACAAGAGGAGTCTGTTTTGAGGATGTTCTGCTCAGTTTGGAGGGCGGTAGACTACTTGATATTGTACCTCATTACAATCTTGAGAAATATCCAAATCAAAGGCTGTTTATTATG
>JAOZOG010000511.1 GCA_029933395.1 Sulfurovaceae bacterium
ACCGGTATTTTTGTAAGAAGATACATAACTAGAATGGAGACATCGAAATCTGCATATCAAGAGATCGAAATGGAACCTATAAACTGCGAATTGTACCTAAATGTGGCAGCAATATGAATGAGCTAGAAGAAAAGATATTCGGTTTGTATAAGAACGGCATCCGTGTCAAGTCAAAATAAAATGTAACTGAGAAGGGGTAATTAGGTCAGATAATAATGTTACTGAAATGCCCACTCCTTTAGGAAATTGAATTGGTTGAGCCAGGGTCTGAAAGATATCTTCAGGCACGCCACTTTGAGCGCCTGGCAAACGTAAGATATAGTCGATTTGGTTATAAATTACCACACGCAGCTTACGAGGATTGGTTTGATCACGAAGGGAGAGCAAGCGTTTCTTTTGAGCTTGGGAGATGACATCGGTAGCACATAGGCGGTCTAAAGGGGTACGAGCCTGGTCATAACGTCGTTTGACCTTTGAGCCACGGCCATTTGTGGGGATGATAATTTTTTCTTGAATGCGCATTACTGGTTGAAAAAAGTTATAGTACAACCACATCAAGTCATAGAGTTGATTGACGGCTAAGGTTTGGGCGACTGTGTCGAGACGTTTGTAGCCGAGTGGATCACGGATCAAACTTGCATTCTTTTGCTCCACAAAACGATTATCATTTTTGTGATAGGGGCGACTACGAGAAAGTTCGGGGATCTTAGCCTGTTCTTTGAAGAATTGCAGTAGGTGAGCGTTGAAGAACTCACTACCATTATCGGGATGGATTTCCAACACGGGAAAAGGCAGACGAGAGAGTGCTCTCGCAAAGGCGTCTTGCATTACTCGATAACTACGCCCCAAAGTGGCCACTCGCTCACTCCAACCCGTTGTCACATCGATCATTTGGAGACTATGGATGAATTGCCCCGAAGGGTTAGAGCCACAGTGTTGAACCAGGTCTACTTCAAAGTGACCAGGTTGTGTTTCGTTCCAGGCAATCTGGCGCATTGGGATGTCTTTTGTGAGAGTATTTCCTCGAGAAGGCTTTCTGCGAGGCAATCGGGGTTCGTCTTGCTGGATTCTATGAAGAATACGCTTTACCGTTGATACACTGATTTGGCTCAATTGATTCAGTAATTGCTCCGTAAGTGTCAGTTCGCCGTGACGTTCTAAGTGTTTCCCCATCCATACTAGGTTAGGTTGCAGACGCTCCGCACAAATGTAATCAAAACTCTTGGAGATCACTCGCAATGCATCATCCACATCTGCACCATATTGACGTCCTCTGTGATGCTTGCGAGGTTGCCGTTTTAGGTCGCTAGCCATTAGCCGAATTAGACTTTTGCGGCGGAGACCTGTGATTTCTTCCATCTCGTCTAAAAGTATTCCTTTTTTTGTTTTGGTGGCTTTTATATATCGCTTTTTCCTCATTCGTAGGTATTTCCTGCGTTCATTTTATTGTCATTTTTTCCTTCGTCGGACATAGTT
>JAOZOG010000512.1 GCA_029933395.1 Sulfurovaceae bacterium
ATATCGCTCAACCTAATCTCCCAAATCGTTCTTCGGATTTTCCAATGATTTCTCCATCGTGTTGAACATCTCCTATTATGATAACCTGCACTTCCATCAGAAACCTTTATTGTCATTCAAAAAATGCGTCAATCGTTCGACGCGTCTTCGATAGAACTTTTCAAGATAAGTTGGAAAATCACTGAAAGTGTATCTGTTTTCCTGAATTTTCAACCCTTCGAAGAGCTCGATATTTCGACTCGCCTCTATATAGCCTGGGAAAGACTCCACAAATATATCCACCATCCTTTTGGCACTTTTTCTGCATTGCAGTTTACTTATTCCGATCCTACCGCCGAGGCCGCAGAAATCACCGAAAGATAGATTGCGTGTTCTGCCACCGAGCGGTAAGCCAAGAGCATCGCTGTCACCTCTGTACACACCATTGGAGATAAGGTCATAAAGTGGCGAGAGTCTATGCCTGCCTCTGCCGATATCGATAACGGAGATGTTTTTGAGATGCAGATCGGCATGCTCGATCACGAACGAAAAGAGATAAAACTCCAGAAACTTCAGGCGCTCCTCCCTGGACTTGACTATCCCTGCTATGGCATCGAAAAGCTTCTCGCTGGTCGCAAAATACTTCTGATCGCTACGGACATCCATGATCTGTGCAAAATCACGCTGCTCATATTTGCAGCCGTCGTATCGATCGTATCGCTTGACCAGATAGTGAAAATCCCTCTCTCCAGCTATCACTGCGCTGTATGGAACATCGAATCCATACTCGTTCTTGGCAAAACTCATAAAAAGATGCTCGTTGAGCCCTAGGTATGGCAGGTATACTCTCCCTTTGTCTCTGAAATCGTAGACGGCATTCTCCATACTGTAAGGTTTCAGCAGATACAGTGCGCTGCGGCCCTGTGTGACTCTTTTGCTTTCGAAGTCGACATTGACATCTATCTTGTTTTGATATCCGCTCAGCGAGGAGTGTTTCCCTTTCGCTTCCAGGACAGCCTTGTCGATATCTATATGCATATCCAGAATATTGGGATAGTGCTGCTTTTCCAAAATCGCTTCTCTGACGACCATCCAGTTTTTACGACGAGTATAATTGTCCTGATAGTGATGCAGCCTCTCTACCGGGACAAAATCAAAATCCCCATGAGTGTTTTCCAGCTCTATCAGTATCTCTACCAGATTTTTGTTTTCACGCAGATAGCTGTTTCGCCTGTCACTTTCCGGTATCAGATTTTCAAAAATGGCGAAGAGGGTATCGGAAAATGAATGATTATCTTTGAGGCCATCGAGTCTCTTTCCCTTGTAGCTTTTGTCGTACTCGAAACGATACTGCCCCTCCGCATAGCTGAGATACCCTGCAAGCACAGCACTCTTCATCACAGCTATCGGTCCGGATGAGCTTCGCTCCGAAACATATCGATAGTATCTGCCCCTCCCATTGCCTATCGCCTGAACTTCGCCGCTCTCCACGAGT
>JAOZOG010000136.1:0-3724 GCA_029933395.1 Sulfurovaceae bacterium
TCAAAAATAATAATATCATAATTGTTTTTCGCCACAATCGCTTTGCTGGAGTGTACAGAACCATGGCGGTTGACTTTGCTGAGTTCTTCTCTGAGTTGATCGATCTCCTCCTGCATCTGGTCGATCGTCTCTTTGAGCTGAAGTATCACATCGACACCGGCCAGATTGACACCCATCTGCCGCGTCAATCGTAAGATCATCTTCATCCTGTCGATATCACGCTGTGAATAGAGGCGCATACGCCCCTGAGTTCGTGACGGTTTTACCAACCCCTCTCTTTCATATTGTCTGAGTGTCTGAGGATGGATATCCAGAATCGTCGCAACGACACTGATCAGATAGACCGGTTCATCATAACTATGCATCATATTCTCCCCCTTTACAGTTTGGACTCAAGCATGGATCTCAGCTCACTGTCGAGTGAATCAACATCCGGCAACACCACATTGGCGACAAGATAAAGGTCACCTTTGAGTCCTGTTTTTCGATCCGGTACCCCTTTGCCTTTGAGACGGAATTTCTGTCCGTTTTTGGTATTTTTGGGCACCTTGAGCGATACCTCTTTTTCCGGTGTCTGCACCTGTATCTTTCCTCCAAACCACGCCGTTTTCAATGGTATATCGATGGTTTTATAGAGGTTATCCCCTTTGCGTTCATACTCGGATGAGGGTGCAACTTCCACTTTGATCAGAAGATCCCCGGCCTGTCCGCCCTGCTTCTTGCCTTTGCCGCGTACACGCATCGTTTCACCGCTCTTGATGCCTGCCGGGATTTTGATATCGAAGCTCTCACCATTGGCGGAAACCTGATGCTTGCCTCCAAGTACTGATACATTGAAGGGGATGGTAATTCTGGCATGCTGATCGAGGTCTACACCCCCAAAACCGCCGAAGCCACCCTGCTGCTGTCTGCCACCAAATCCTGCGCCGCCAAATCCACCACCCGACGAGAAGCCGCCACCTCCTCCAAACATCTGTCGAAGTATCTCATCCAGATCGACACCGGCACCCTGCCCTCTGGCAAAATCCTGGAAGTTCTGACCACCGAACATCTGATCGCCAAACTGATCGTACTGTGCCTTCTTTTCCGCATCACTCAATACTTCGTAGGCTGCATTGATCTCTTTGAACTTCTCTACAGCACTCTCGTCTTTGTTGATGTCGGGATGGTATTTCCTCGCCAGTTTACGATACGCTTTTTTGATCTCATCCGCGCTCGCATTTTCACTGACACCCAAAGTATCATATAAACTTTTTGACATCTCTCTAATCCTTATTCACCTATTTTTTACGGGATTATATCAAAATTGTTTAGTCATTGTCAATCAAGGTTTGAAATTTTTTTGAATTATTTGGTACTATTGCATCAAGCAAGAGAAAGCATATGCTTCTTTCCTTCTGTGGAATTATTTCTCGTAAGGTGCCGGCTTGTACCCCTGCCGCATCAGCTCCATCATGCCGCCCTGCAGGTTGATGACATTGTAGTGCAGCTCCTTGTCGAGAAAGTCCGAGATCATTGTGGTACGACTGCCGGTTCGGCAGATCAGGGCAAAAGGTTTTTTGGTATTGACAGCTTGGTTGAGTGCTTTGAGAAAGGCATCAACATTGTATCCGCCCCGCTCATCAAAAAACATAATCGTGTGTGCACCCTTGACAATACCTGTCTGCTTCCACTCTCCCGGCGTCCGCACATCGACGACAGGAATATCCTTTTTCAAAAACTCCGGTGTTGCGACAATATTTTGCAACTCTGCAAAGAGCGAGACCGACAGAAGGATCATCCCCAAAAGTAACTTGTTTATTTTCATTTCATTTTCCTAAAAAATTCCATTGTTATTGATTTCACGCTTCTCAGAGTAGTAGTAGCCGCCCTTGACGACCCGGTAAATCACCCAAATCTCTGTCAGGCTCAGCACAAACACACCGATCCAGATCAGCAAGAGTACAACTCCTATAATTGCTGCAACCATCCCGATCCAAAATGTCTTGATCTGCCAACGGAAATGAGATTCTTCGACCGTCCCAATGCTCTCATCGTGTTTCAGGTAGGCGATAATGCCTGCCGCAAGAAATGAGAGCCCGCCTGTAAAGGGTGTCAGGAGTTGCAGGGCGTAAACAGCCCAGACAAATCCTGACAGATCTCTCTTCTCCTGAAACTGATCGAATGATGCCACTGCTTCTCCTTCTCTTTATTAGTGGAGGAAATGTCTAACCGTCGTGAAATAGAGTGCGATACCGTGCTCATTCGCCGCTTCGATCACCTCATCGTCACGGATGGAACCTCCCGGCTCGATGATTGCCTTGACACCCGCCTCGGCAGCGGCATCAATGGAGTCGCGGAAAGGGAAGAATGCCTCTGAAGCCATAGCGGCTCCTGTCACATCCAGTCCCATCTCTCTGGCTTTTTTGAGTGCGCACTGTGCCGCATCGACACGGCTTGTCATTCCCATACCGACAGCGACCATCGCAGAGTCTTTGACATAGACGACACAGTTGGACTTGGTCAGTCCCGCTACCTTCCAGGCTATCTCCATATCTTTCAACTCCTGCTGGGTTGCAGTGATTTCACTTTTTTGCTCTGCTTTGTAAACCTCATTCTCGCAAATACAGTCACTGTCCTGAAAGACAAAACCACCGTCGATATGCTTGAAATCCACCGGATCTTTGGCCAGAACCAGCTTTTCGCCACCCTGCGCAAAGAGCTTGATCCGTTTTTTCTTATCAAAAACCGCGATCGCATCAGGATCGAAAGCAGCCGCGATGATCACCTCCAGGAAGATCTCGTTCATCTTCTCCGCCAAGGGTCTATCCACGACTCCATTGACCGCTACCACGCCGCCAAAGGCGGAGACAGGATCACACTTCAGCGCTTCAACATAGGAGTCAAGCAGTGTTCCTTTGATCGCGAAACCGCAGGGGTTGCCATGCTTGACGATACAGACAGCCGGCTCGTCGCCGAAACTCGCTGCAATCTTAATCGCACCGTTGACATCGGTCAAATTATTGAAACTCGCCTCTCCCTTGAGCTGCTTGAAGTTCTCCGTGAAAAACCCGTCGAACTCATAGAGTGCACCTTTCTGATGCGGGTTTTCACCATAGCGGGTATCGAAGACTTTTTTGCCGGCGATAAACTGATAGGCACCAAATCCATCGTTGAACCGGCCATTCATATAGTTGGCGATCATACTGTCATAGTCGGCCGTATGCTCGAACGCTTTGATCATCAGATCTCTTCTGAATTCCAAAGTGTCACCACCATTCTGTATCGCTTCAAGTACCGGAGCATAGTCTCTGCTGTCGGTCACGATCAGCACATCCTGAAAATTTTTCGCAGCGGAACGCACCATCGTCGGTCCGCCGATATCGATATTTTCGATAATCTCGCCAAAGTCATCTGTTCTGCCGATCGTCTCTTTGAAGGGGTAGAGATTGACACAGACCAGATCGATCCCCTCGACACCCAGCTCTTTTGCCTGAGCGACATGCGCCTCATCTCCGCGCTTGTAGAGAATCCCGCCGTGAACATAGGGATTGAGTGTTTTCACTCTCCCTTCGAAACACTCGGGGAATTTAGTCACCTCGTCGATCTCGATCACCTCGACACCACTCTCCTGGAGCTTCCTGAAGGTTCCACCGGTTGAGATAATCTCCCAACCCAGAGTTTGCAATCCTTTTGCAAATGCTACGATACCGCTTTTGTCACTGACACTCAATAATGCTCTCAT
>JAOZOG010000136.1:3824-5771 GCA_029933395.1 Sulfurovaceae bacterium
GTTCCACCTGTCGGCAGTGTATGGTTGGGACCTGCGACATAGTCGCCGATCGGTTCGGGAGTGTAGGCTCCCAGGAAGATCGCTCCGGCATGTTTGATCTGTGGCAACAGCTCCATCGGACTGGCCGTCACCACCTCGAGGTGCTCCGGTGCAATCTCATTCATCAACTCAACTGCCTCATCCATCGAGGCAGTCACAATAATAGCGCCCCGCTCTTCGATCGACTTGCGGGCGATCTCCTCTCTCGAGAGTGTTCCCAGATACGCCTCTACTTTATCACTCACACGATTTGCCAACTCACTGTCGGTCGTGATAAGGATGGAACTGGCCATCTCATCGTGTTCTGCCTGAGAGAGCAGATCGATCGCCAGGAAATCCTCTCTGGCGCTCTCATCCGCCAGGATGCCGATCTCGCTTGGTCCTGCGATCATATCGATATTCACTTCACCGTAAACCAGCTTTTTCGCTGTCGCCACGAAGATATTACCCGGTCCTGTAATCACATCCACTTTAGGGATCGTCTCTGTACCGTATGCCATCGCTCCGATCGCAGATGCACCACCGACTTTGAAAACTTTCGTCACACCGCAGAGGTGACAGGCGGCCAGCAGCAGCTCATTGATCTCATTATCCGGTGTCGGAGTACAAACGACGATCTCTTCAACGCCTGCGACAATAGCAGGTATGGCATTCATCAACAGCGAACTGGGATAAGCAGCCTTCCCTCCGGGAATATAGAGTCCCGCACGGTCGACCGGTGTTACCTTCTGCCCCAGTATCGAGCCATTCTTCTCAAAATCGATCCAGGATTTTGGCATCAACTTCTGATGATAAGATTCGATACGATCATAGGCAAGGTGCAGCGCTTCACGGAGTTCGCCATCTATCGAATCATAGGCTCTCTTCATCTCATCGGTTGAAACCATCAGCGCTTCATCGCTTTTCGGCTTCCATCGGTCAAATTTCGAGATATGCTGCCGGAGCGCCCTGTTTCCATCGCTTCGTATCTCCTCAAGGAGGCCGTTGACGATACCGGTCACACCTGCGATATCCATCTTTCCCCGTGTAAGAAGCTCGGAGAAATGAAGGTCAAAACCCTCATCACTGCTGTATAATATTTTCACTCATCAACTCCTTATATTTGCGTTCATACCGGGGCAGCATACTCTCATTGCCGATCAAACCACCCTGATGAATATAGAGTATCGGCTCAGAAAAGCGCTTTAGATTCTCCTGCAGCACCATCCACCCTATCGGGTCATACAACAGATCGAATTCCACCCCTGTTTCCTGCCGTAATTCTAGCCAAATTTTGTAAGAATCCCTATAGAGTTTTCCAAAATGGTATTTTTTGGAACGCTTCAGTATTTTTGGGTGCAGAGCTTCGTCTTTTTCAAGCTGCAGAAATTGCTTTTTGAGATAACCGGCATCCCCTACACAGGGGGCAGTGAAAACCGTTGCTTTGGATGAAGAGTGGGAAATGAAGTTTTTCTGGAGAAAGAGTGCCGTCGTACCAGTGCCGGAAGGCAAAAAGATATTCAATTTTTCAATACCCTGCTCCTGCTGCCATACAACGATCTCCTCAGCCAGCATCCGAATGCCAATCTCAGCCTCTTTCTGCCTGCCACCCTCTTCGATAAATAAAATACCATCCTTGCTCCCTGCTCCCTGCTCCCTGCTCCCTGCCATCTGCTCCCTAATCACCATACCGTTCTCCAAAGCCCTACGGTAATTCCCTAGAGGATTCCGTCTCAAATAGTCAGGAATATGATCCACATAATAGTCAAACTCCCATCCTTTCATTTTGGCGAGTACCGAAAGAGAATACATCGCGTTGGATTGATTGGAGCCGTATGAGACAATTTTTTTGATTTGTGGGAAGTCGTTTGCTAAATAGTAGTAAAATTTTCGCGCTTTGTTTCCTGAAAAATCAGGATGGATCAAGTC
>JAOZOG010000137.1 GCA_029933395.1 Sulfurovaceae bacterium
TCTGTAGTAGTTGGGGTTGTCCCGCTCTTCGACAAACTGCGGGCGGGCGGTTCCGTCTACGTGGATAGCGGAAGGGATATCATCGTGATACTCCTCTTTGATCCGGAAACCGATCGCCATATGTTTGTGCGGGAAGCTCTGGATGAAGAGGCGTTCTCTCTCCTCTTCGAGAATGGAGGGGCAGAAGGGTTGATATTTTGGCCTTCTTTTGACAGTAAGGTTGATCTTGGTTCGGATCTCTGGATCGACGGGATTGGCAAGGATGGAGCGGTCTCCCAGTGCTCTGGGGCCAAACTCCATACGTCCCTGTACGACGGCGACGATTTTGTTGTCGGCGATAGAACGTCCCGCCTGAACCGGCCACTCTTCTCCCACATACTCTGCATCGATTCTGTCCGAGAAGTAGTCGATCGCCTCTTCGATCTCCTTTTTCTCCAGCTGATTTCCGAAGTAGGGCATATAGTGCTCTTTGACCCAGCGGACATCCTCACCCATCTCTACCGCTTTGAGGAGTGCAGCACCTGCAGCGACTCCTTCATCTCCCATCGGTGGGAAGATATAGAGGTTTTTGAACTTCGTGCGCTCAAAGATGTTGAGGTTCATGATGATATTGGCCGCGACACCTCCGGAGAGACAGAGTGAATCGACATCGGGATATTTCTCTCCCAGAAGTTCCATATAGTTGACCACTGCATCTTCAAGATAGGACTGGATCGTTGCGGCGAAGACTTCGTCTCCCAGCTCTTCAGCCTTCTGCTTGAGAAAGGCTTTGTCATAAAAAGGCTTGATCGCTTTGGGGTCGTAGTCCATACCGTCGGCTGTAACGATCGTGGCACGCATCAACTCTTCGTACATTGCATCATTCTTTTTGTCGAAGGCTGCCAGTGCTTCGACCTTGCCTTCGTCACTGTAGCGGCGCAGGCCCAATGCTTCTGTGAAGTTTCCGTAAAGGATTCCGATCGAGGTGAGGTCGTGTGATGTGTCGATATCGATGCCCTCATGATCGACTTCCCGGATGGGAGACTGGCCGACAAGCTCATAGCTGTCGTTTTCGAAGAGATAAGCTTTACCGAAATAGCCGTCTCCCCATCCATCGAGTGTCAGGCTGAGACATTTTTGTTCATAGGCGTAGGGGGAGAAGTAGTAGGCTCCGGCAGCGTGCGAAAGGTGGTGGTCATAAAACTCTATCTTCTTGGGTCTGATGCCGTTTTCAGCGAAGACTTCACGCATATAACCCTCGAAAATTTCTCTGTCTGACTCTCCTTCATGCTCTTTCAGGAACTTTTCTTTGAAATCGGGTTCGATTTTTTCGAGGTCTTCGAGTGTCTTTTCGGGATGCCTGGTGAAGCTTTTGAAATAGGCCAGATACTTCTCTTTGGTAGTCGGGAAAAGATCTTTGATATAGGTCGGCTGGATCAGGTCGCAAAATGCCTTTTTTTGGATTGCCCCGGCGACTCTTTCCGGGCCGAGATCCGTTCTGACTTTTGCCTCGAAGTTTCCATATCCCTGACAGACATAGTCGACATCTTCGAATGGGTATGTTTCGAGAATCGGAGCGACATCTTTGCTGTCATGTTTGATACGTGTGACACGTTCTGTGCTCATCGCAAAAATCTCTTTGCTCTCTGTGTCGATATAGAATACAGCACTGTCGTGTCCCATAAAATTCGTTCCGATAATTCTCATTTCTCTTCCTTCTTGTTAAAACTCAGCATAAAATTCTGCATATTGGGCCCTTCGTTGAATATCAAATCGATGATCGACACCCTGTGTTCAAAAGGTGGGTAGAGTTGGTGATACTCGGGATATCCCTCATAATTCATCCACTCCAGCTTGATACCCTCTTTCTCCATCGTCTCTTCGGTGAGATAGTTTTTGGCGGAGGGACCGCTGAGAAATGTGGTGCATCCGACCTCTTTGAGCAGGGGAATGTAGCGTTCGGCTTTTGTGCCCGAGAGGTTGAAGCGTCTCGAATCATCGAATTTCGTCGTGATGCCCAAGAGCTCTTTGGCAATTTTTTTGATGACGGTCTGGTTCATATCTGAAAGGTTTGTCCAGGTATGGTTCAGATAGATATCCGCGAAAAAATCTTTGTACATTTTGAAATAGGGGGCATCTTTGTAGTATTGGGTGATTTTCCCCCAGTGGCTTCTCTGCCATCCATGCTGCGTGATCGTCACTTCGTAGATCAGTCTGCTTCTTTTGGAGCCCACAGGCACGGAGAGCCATTCAGTACCCGACGGGCTTTTGATGACATTCCGGTTTCTCCAGTCTTGTTTGGTGTACTGGACATCATCATAAAAATAGAATTCGTCCACACTGTTGATATAATCGAAATACCCTTTCCACGGAATATAGTTCGATTGCGTCATCCCCACTATTTTACTCATTACCTTCCTTTGCCTTTAGGCTTACAGCTCAAAATACACTATTTCTTGTTTTTATAGTTATTATATCTATTATTTGATTTAAATTTACTTTTTCGTGCTGCTGGCAGCCTTATCACCACCCCAGCAGACATAACCCACCTTTGCAGCAGCAGTTTTCAGTTTTTGATAAAAAGCAGGTAGTTGACGGTAATCGAGAGATCAGAAACAGTGATCTGCTCGTGAGACTTGAGGTACTCCAGCATCTTTTCATAGTGGCGGAAATTGAATTCTTTGGTTTTCAGATAATTTGCCAGTACTGTTTTGGTCTCCTCCTCCTCTCTTTTGTATCGGAGGATCTCCCGTGTCAGGTCGATCACCAGATATTCGATGAGTTGCTGAAGCTGTAGTCTCAAAAGTGTATCGTTGGGTGTATTGAGCACGATACTCTCAGCTTTTTCCACCAGCAGTGCTATTTCAAATTCCCGGACGATATGATAAAAGACAGAAGCAGCCTCCGTGAAGGAGAAGCCCGTCGTTTTGGTTATTTTCAAAATTGCTGTAGCGAACTTCAGAAGGTTCAGGCGGGCAAAGAAAGTGTTGATTTTTTCATTGCCGGAAATAAGCTCTTTTTTTGGGATTTGCATATCATCTATCACTTTGTGGATACTGCTTTTGTACTCCAGTATCGGTGCAAAGAGAATCTCTTCGTCCTGAAGGCTCTTGAGCATCCATGTCATATTGTAGTTAATCTCCTCTTCGAGCTTGAGCAGCAATCGGTACTGGAGTGATACCTCTATTTTGTAGTCATTTCGAAAGAGTTCCAGGCGTGCTTCATCTGCATTGAAAAGCTGATTCGTAATCAGATAGGATTTGATTTTGTAGAGATATTTTTCACTTCCGAGCTCTATGAAGTCACTGAGGAACAGTGCTCCTGCATGGTTGACAATGAGATTGGCAATCATCATCGAGATGATTTCCCGTTTCAACGGATGGGAGAGTATCTCCTCTTCGTAGACTGCAACGAACTGCCTGGGGAAATAGTTGATAAGATACTTTTCAAAAAAACTCTCTTCTTCATAAATATTGCTTTGAAGCAAAAATCTTTTGAGAAAAATTTTGGCATAGAGTATCAAAACAGAAAGTACCGGCCGCAGGATTCTGCCATCCCTGTCCAAAATCTCGTCGAATTCCGAATTTCTCGGAATTTCAAAGTATCTGCGTTCGAAAACATCAAGATGGTGCTCGAGTATTTCAGCCACCTTGATAAAGTCATCCTTTCTCTTCTGCGAGCGGATATGGTCCAGAGATATCGCCAGAGACTGAAGATAGTTGCTGTCGAGGACATCGTCCGCTACCTGCTTGCCCAAGGCTTTGAGTTGTATATTTTTTTCCTTCTCTTCAATCAATGCTTTGTCGACCATAGTGTTGAGAATGATTTTGAGATTGACTTCGTGGTCACTGGTATTGACGCCTGCTGCATTGTCGATACTGTCGAGATTGATCAGGCCGCCTCTTTTGGCATATTCGATTCGTGCCGCCTGGGTCAGTCCCAGATTGCCGCCTTCGCAGAAGCAGTATGCCTTGAGCTCTTCCGCATTGATGCGCACATACTCGTTCTCTTTGTCTCCGACAGCGATATTGCTCTCTTCCGAAGCTTTGACATAGGTTCCTACTCCGCCGTTGTAGATCATATCGACTGGAAGTTTGAGGAGCATATTGGCGAGTGTCTCTCCGCTGAGATACTCATGCCTGGTATGGAGAAGTTTGGCGATCTCGGCACTGATGGCAATCTCCCTGGCGTCTCTCTTGAAGACGCCTCCTCCCTTCGATATCTTTCTTTTGTCATAATCAGACCATTTTGCCCTTTCGGAAAAGAAGAGTCTTTTGCGCTCTTCGTAGGAGCGTTTTGGGTCGGGATTTGGGTCAACAAAGACTTCGTCATGGCTGATCGCAGCGATCAGTTTGAATTGATCGCTCTCCAGCATACCATTTCCGAAGACATCCCCGCTCATCGAGCCAATACCGACAACCGTAATCGGTTTTTGATAAAAATCAACCCCTTTTTCGATGAAAAAACGCTGCACCGATTTCAGTGCTCCTTTGGCGGTAATCCCCAGTTCTTTATGGCTGAAACCGTTGCTGCCCCCACTGGCGAAAGCATCCCCCAGCCAAAAGCCGCGTTTTTTGGCAATATCGTTGGCGACATCGCTCATACTGGCGGTACCGCGGTCTGCTGCTACGACGAAGTAGGTATCGGGTTTGTCGTAGGCAACGATTTTGTCATCTCTGACAATCTTCTCACCGACCTTGTTGTCTACCATATCCAAAAGTGCGTCAATGAAGGTGGTGTAATAGGATCGAAACTCCTTTTTGCTGAGCCTGCTTTTTGCTTTGTCGATGATGAAGCCCCCTTTGGCACCGCTGGGGATGATCACCGCATTTTTCCCCTCCTGGGCAGCCATCAATGCTTTGATCTCTATCCGATAGTCATCGGAACGGTTGCTGTAGCGAAGCCCGCCGCGACTGACGAGGTCCATCCTGAGATGAAGTCCGCGAAAAGCAGTGTCATAGACAAAAGTTTCGATATTGGGCTGTAGTCCGCCAAGTGCGGGTTTCAATTCCTTGGTGTCGATTTTGATGGCGATCGCTTTTTTATCCATATAGTAGTTGGTGCGCAGCAGATTTTCCAGAATGGCAAAGAAGAGTTTGAGTATCCGGTCCTCGTTGGCACTCTCTATCTTTTTGAAGGCACTCTGGAGTGCATCGGTACTTTGGGAAAGTTTGTCAGCCCTTCTTTCGGTATCCGGGGCAAATTTGATATCGAAATAGTCAAGAAAGAGTTTGGAAATAGTGTGGTATTTGACCAGTGTATCATTGATATGATCGGTATTGAATTCTGCCACCAATTGATTTTCGTAGTGCGCAATCGTACGAAAGAGCAGTATGCCTCTGGTGCAAAAGTCCTCTTCGTAGATCAGGTGAAAGAGTTTGCAGCTTACCGTCTCTTTCTCGCGCAGTACTTTGAGCAGGCTCTCAATGATGTTCTTCTTGTGGGCTTTTAGAAGTTTGGGCTCTTCGAGGTCGATACGGATTTTGGTGATATGGATCTTTTCCTGATCCAGCTTGCATGTGAAAGAGACTTCGCTTAAAACCCCCAAACCATAGTCGGTGATAATCGGAATGATATCCGAAAGGAGCAGCTGTTTGCGGGAAAATATTTTGATTACAGGCTCGGGTTTGTTCCTGATCGATGCCGCCAGTGATTCCTCTCTGAGTATCCGGGCGATCTCTTTGCTGATCTTCAAGTCCTCTTTTCTGATCAGCTGTGCACACGCTTCCTGAAGTCTCTCCTGCATGGTGGCCCCTTTTATCGGAAATGGAT